>NZ_QPFS01000050.1:0-33208 GCF_010906995.1 Rhodopseudomonas sp. WA056
CCCTCTCCCGCCTGCGGGAGAGGGCTGGGGTGAGGGCGCCGCAGGCACAATGCTCGTGGCCCCCCACCCCCGACCCCTCCCCGCAGGGGGGAGGGGAGAACAGGCGCTGCGGCGTGGTACACTTCCCCAATGACTGATCCCTCCCGCCTCGTCACCCCCGAGCGCCGCGGCGATGATCTCGGCGATGCGGCGCTGCGGCCGCAGAATTTGTCCGAGTTCGTCGGCCAGCAGCAAGCGCGCGCCAATCTGCAGGTGTTCATCGACGCCGCGCGCAAGCGCAAGGAAGCGCTCGATCATGTGCTGTTCGTCGGCCCGCCCGGTCTCGGCAAGACCACGCTGGCGCAGATCGTCGCCCGCGAGCTCGGCGTCGGGTTTCGCGCCACCTCCGGCCCGGTGATCGCCAAGGCCGGCGATCTCGCCGCGCTGCTGACCAATCTCGAAGAACGCGACGTGCTGTTCATCGACGAGATCCACCGACTCAGCCCGTCGGTCGAGGAGGTGCTGTATCCGGCGATGGAGGATTTCCAGCTCGATTTGATCATCGGCGAGGGCCCGGCGGCGCGCTCGGTGAAGATCGATTTGTCGAAATTCACGCTGGTCGGCGCGACCACGCGCGCGGGCCTCTTGACCAATCCGCTGCGCGATCGCTTCGGCATTCCGGTGCGGCTGAACTTCTACACCATCGATGAGCTGGAGAGCATCGTGCGGCGCGGCGCGCGCGTCCTCGGCACGCCGATCACCAATGACGGCGCCAACGAGATCGCCCGCCGCGCCCGCGGCACGCCGCGCATCGCCGGCCGGCTGCTGCGCCGGGTCCGCGACTTCGCCTCACACGCCGATGCCGAAGCGATCGACCGCGCCATCGCCGACCACGCCCTTCAGGCGCTGGAAGTCGACAGCGCCGGGCTGGACGCGATGGACCGGCGCTATCTCTCGACGATCGCGTTGAATTATGGCGGCGGCCCGGTCGGCGTCGAGACCATGGCGGCGGCGCTGTCCGAGCCGCGCGACGCGATCGAGGACATCATCGAGCCGTATCTGATCCAGTGCGGCTACCTGCAGCGCACCCCGCGCGGCCGCCTGCTCACCGACCACGCCTTCCGCCACCTCGGCCTTGCCGCCCCGTCGCGTGACCCGTCGCAGTTCGGGTTGTTCGGGGGGGAGGAGGAGGGATGATGGCCGCGGATCTCCTCCACCGCATGCGGCGCAATCCGGCGGCGGACCGGACGATCGCCGATGTCGAGAAGGTGTGCCGTGATCACGGTCTGCTGTTCCGGGCCGGAACGGGCTCGCACTGCCACGCAAAACACCCGGCAAGCGACGGAAATTCTGACGATCCCGGCCCGCCTTCCGATCCAAGCCGGTCTTCTCGCATCGGCCATGACGACATCGATAGCTTCCCGCTTTTGCATCACAGGTAGACTGAGTTGCCCCACCCCCTCGACGGCGCCATCATCGACGGCGCTCACCACATGCACGTCCGGGTCTACTACGAAGACACCGACTTCTCCGGCATTGTCTATCACGCCAACTATCTGCGCTTCATGGAGCGCGGGCGAACCAACTACCTGCGGTTACTCGGCGCGGCGCAGAGTGAGTTGTTCGAGGAGGCCGAAAACGAGACGCCGGGCTTCGCCTTCGTGGTGCGGGCGATGCAGCTCGACTTTCTCAGATCCGCCAAGATGGACGATCTGCTCGAGGTGATCACCCGGCCGATCGAAGTCCGCGGCGCCTCGATCACGATGCAGCAGCAGATCAAGCGCGGCGATCTCGTGCTGATGGAGGCCAAGGTCAAGGTCGCGTTCGTCTCCGGCGGTCGAGCCCGACCGATCCCGGTACCGCTGCGGCTCGCGATGAAGGCGGATGTTAACTGATCCTGTGTGCGGTTTCGTACCGGAGCTAGGGTGCCGGTCCGATTGATGGTAAACAGTTCGGGTCGCTCGTTTCATCCCCCCTGCGCCTGGATTGCCCATGACTGCTAAGCCCCATCGGATCGTGATCGTCGGCGGCGGTGCCGGCGGCCTGGAACTCGCCACGGCCCTCGGGGACAAATACGGAAAGTCGGATGCCGTTCGCGTCACCCTGGTCGATCGCAGCCGAACCCATATCTGGAAGCCGCTGCTGCATGCGATTGCGGCCGGCTCGCTGCGCCGTTCCCAGCACGAGCTGAACTATCTGGCCCAGGCGCATTGGCACGGCTTCCATTATCGCCTCGGCGAGATGAACGGCCTCGACCGCGCCCGCAAGGTGATCAAGCTGGCGCCGGTGGTCGACGACGAGGGCCGCGAGATCAATCCGGAGAGCGAGCTCGGTTACGACACGCTGGTGATCGCGGTCGGCAGCGTCACCAATGATTTCGGCACCCCGGGGGCGCGCGAGCACGCGGTGCCGCTGGAGACGCCGGAGCAGGCGTCGCGCTTCAACAAGCGCATGGTCAATGCCTGTCTGCGCGCCCAGCATCAGCACACCCCGATCGAGCCCGGTCAGCTCCACGTTGCGATCATCGGCGCCGGTGCCACCGGCACCGAGCTCGCCGCCGAGCTGCATCACACCGCGCGCGAGATCATCGCCTACGGGCTCGACAAGATCGATCCCGCGCACGACCTCAAGATCGTGCTGATCGAAGCCGCGCCGCGGATTCTGCCGGCGCTGCCGCCGCGAATCTCGGACGCGACGCTCAAGCTGCTGCAAGACCTCGGCGTCGAGGTGCGGACCGGGGCTCGCGTGGCGGAAGTGCTCGATCATGCGGTCCGTCTCGCCGACGGCGAGGTCATTCCGTCGGAACTGGTGGTGTGGGCCGCCGGCGTGCGTGCGCCGGATTTCCTCAAGGAGATCGACGGGCTCGATACCAACCGGATCAACCAGCTCGTGGTCCGCCCGACGCTGCAGTCCACCCGGGACGACGACGTGTTCGGAATGGGCGACTGTGCCGCCTGTGCGATCCCCGGTTATGAGAACGGCATCCCGCCGCGGGCGCAGGCCGCCCATCAGGAGGCGGAGTTCATGCTGGAGCAGATCGAGAAGCGGCTGAAGGGCGAGCCGCTCGGCGAGTTCCGCTATCGCGATCTCGGCTCGCTGGTGTCGCTCGGCAAGTACTCGGCCGTCGGCAATCTGATGGGCTCGCTGGTCGGCAAGAGCTTCCTGATCGAAGGCTATTTCGCCCGCTTCATGTACAGCTCGCTGTATAAGATGCACGAAGCCGCGCTGTACGGTCGCGGCCGCACGCTGCTCAGCGTGCTGTCCGGCGCGACACGGCCCACCCCCACTGTGAAGCTGCATTAGCCTGCCAGGCGGCCTTCGGGCCGCCCCGGTGTCTCCCGGACAGCCTCTGTAGCCGCCGTCGGTTAGATTGGCCGCGTAACGGCTGATTCGGGCGCACAGGGAGGCGAAGCGTGACGAGGGGAGTGCAGCCGCGCGAGGTGCCGTTGATGGGGCAGGGCGAGCGCGATCTGCGGCTCGATTTCCTGCGCGGGGTCGGCCAATGGATGATATTCGTCGATCACATCCCGTACAATTTCCTCAACTGGTTCACGCTGCGCAATTACGGCTTCTGCGACGCCGCCGAGTTCTTCGTCTACATCTCCGGCTATTCGATCGGCTTTGCCTACGGGCCAGCGGTGCGCGCCGGCGAAATGGTCGCCGCCACCAAGCGGCTGTGGACCCGCGCCGTGCAGCTCTATGTGGCGCACATCTTCCTGTTTCTGTTCTTCACCGCGCAGATTTCCCGCGCGGCGCGTCGTTTCGACAATCCGATGTACAAGGACGAGTTCAACGTCGCACAGTTTCTCGCCAATCCCGATGTGATGATCCAGCAGGCGCTGCTGCTCACCTACAAGCCGGTCAATCTCGATGTGCTGCCGCTGTACATCGTGCTGGTCGTCGCCGCGCCGCTGATCTTGTGGGGACTGCTGCGCAGGCCGACTCTGACGCTGGTGTGCTCGGGCCTGCTGTACTTCGTCTCCCGCCACTTCGGCTGGAACCTGCCGTCGTTTCCGGACGGGCATTGGTACTTCAACCCGTTCGCCTGGCAGTTCCTGTTCGTGTTCGGCATCTGGTGCGGCTTCGGCAACGGCCCGCAGATCCGTCCCTGGGTGAAGTCGCTGCCCAACCAGATTCTGAGCTGGACCATCGTGGTGGTCGCGCTGGTGATCGCGCTGTCGTGGAATTTCGAAGCGCTGTACGGCCTGGTGCCGGAGTCGATCGGCAAGATCCTGTATCCGATCGACAAGACCAGCCTGGCGCCGGTGCGGCTGATCCATTTCCTGGCACTGCTCGCGATTGTGGTGAAACTGCTGCCGCCGGATCTGCCGGCGCTGCGCTCGGAGTATCTGCGGCCGATCATCCTGTGCGGCCAGCGCTCGCTGCCGGTGTTCTGCTTCGGTGTGATCCTCGCTTTCGCGGCGCAGTGGATCCTGGTTCAGGTTTCGGGCAGCATCGCGATGCAGATCCTGGTCAGCGTCGGCGGCATCGGACTTCTGACCGGTGTCGCCTGGCTCGCCACCTGGTATCGAACTCTGCCGATCCTGGTGGCGGTCCCTCCCACAGTTCCGGTCGATCACGGTGAACCGAGGCGGTCGCACGCCGAAGCTGAAGCGAGCCCGGAGCCGCCCCGGCCAACGAACGAGCCGGCCGGGCGCGCTTGACTCCCTGTACCGATCGGTACAGTCTCGCTGCGTCCGTTCGCAGTGGAGAAGCCGTCATGTCGCGTCCGCCGTTGCCACCGTTCACCCGCGAGACCGCCGCCCAGAAGGTGCGGATGGCCGAAGACGCCTGGAATTCGCATGATCCTGCGCGGGTGGCGCTCGCCTATACGCCAGACAGCCGTTGGCGGAATCGTGCCGAGTTTCTGCAAGGCCGTGACGCGATCGTCGAATTCCTGACCCGCAAATGGGCGAAGGAGCACGACTACCGGTTGGTCAAGGATCTCTGGGCGTTCGACGACCGGTTCATCGCCGTGCGTTTTCAATACGAGTGGCACGACGACGCCGGGCTTTGGTATCGCTCCTACGGCAACGAGCAGTGGGAGTTCGACGACGACGGTCTGATGCGCCGGCGCGAGGCCAGCATCAACGACGTCGCGATCAGCGAGGGCGACCGCCGCTTCCACTGGCCGGCGCCGGGGCCTCGTCCGGCCGATGTGTCGGGGCTCGCCGCAGAACCGTTCTGAGACCGTGTCGGGAGAGACATGAAGGATCGAGCCACCCTGCTGCCGCTGCTCGGCGAGGTGTTCCGCGCCCACGGCTACGAAGGGGCGTCGCTGGCGCTGATCAGCGAGGCGACGGGACTCGGCAAAGGCAGCCTGTATCATTTCTTCCCCGGCGGCAAAAAGCAGATGGCCGAGGAGGTGCTGGCCGAGATCGACGGCTGGTTCGAAACCCACATCTTCGCGCCGCTGCGCGAGCCCGACGATCCGCGGGCTGCGATTGCGGCAATGCTGGCCGGCGTCGACGACTATTTTCGTTCCGGTCATCGCGTCTGCCTGGTCGGCGTGATCGCGCTCGGTCATGCGCGCGACGAGTTTGCCGCGCCGGTGAACGACTATTTCGCCCGCTGGCAGGATGCGCTGGCGGCAGCGCTGCGCCGCTGCGGCTCATCGGCGGCCACGGCCCGGCGCTGCGCCGAGGATGCGGTGCTGTCGATCCAGGGGGCCCTTGTGCTGGCGCGCGCACGCGACGACGCCAAGATATTTACGCGCGCGCTGGCGGAGTTGAAGGCACGGCTGCTGACGTAATTTCGACTCTCTCTCCCCGCTCACTGTGCAACCTCTCCCGCTTGCAGGAGAGGCGCGGATCGCGCAGCGATCCGGGTTTGGGGCACTCCGCTCTGGAACCGGGATGCCCGCCTTGGCCGACGCAAACTTCTTCGCCATGCTGTCGGGCAACCGCGACGCGGATCGTCTTGCAGTCATGGAGAAACGCCGCATGCTCTACGCCATCCTCTGCTATCACGATGAGAATTTCGTCGGCTCCTGGAGTCGGGAAGAGGACGCCGCCGTGATGGAGAAGTTGAAGGCGGTTCATCGCAAGCTCGCCGAAGCCGGCCGTCTCGGGCCGGTGGCGCGGCTGCTGCCGACCACTGCGGCGACGACCCTGCGCAAGGATTCCGAGCCGGCGGTGGTGATCGACGGCCCGTTCGCCGAGACCAAGGAGCAGTTGCTCGGCTTCTACGTGGTCGAGTGCGACGATCTCGACGCCGCGCTTGACGTTGCGCGCGATCTCGGCCGCGCCAATCCGGGCGGGGCATACGAGATCCGCCCGATCGGCCTGTTCACACCCGGGACTGCGCAGTCATGACCGATCTCGCCTGGATCGAAACCGCGATCATTGCGGCGCGGCCCCAGGCGATCGGTGCGCTGCTGCGCTACTTCCGCGATCTCGATACCGCCGAGGAGGCGTTCCAGAACGCCTGCCTGCGGGCGCTGAAGGCCTGGCCGCAGAACGGACCGCCGCGCGATCCGGCCGCCTGGCTGATCATGGTCGGCCGCAACGTCGCGATCGACGATCTGCGTCGTGGCAAGAAGCAACAACCGCTTCCCGATGATGCTGTGATTTCCGATCTCGGCGATGCCGAGGACGCGCTCGCCGAGCGGCTAGACGGCTCGCACTATCGCGACGACATTCTGCGGCTGCTGTTCATCTGCTGCCATCCCGAACTGCCGCCGACACAGCAGATCGCACTGGCGCTGCGCATCGTCTCGGGATTGACGGTGCCGCAGATCGCCCGCGCATTCCTGATCTCCGATGCGGCGATGGAACAGCGCATCACCCGCGCCAAGGCCAGGGTGGCGCGGGCCGGCGTGCCGTTCGAGACACCAGGCGCGGTCGAGCGCGCCGAGCGGCTCGGCGCGGTCGCGGCGATGATCTATCTGGTGTTCAACGAGGGCTATTCGGCGGCGGGCGAGAGCGCCGGGGTTCGCGCGCCGCTGTGCGAGGAAGCGATCCGGCTGGCGCGATTGCTGCTGCGGCTGTTCCCGGCCGAGCCCGAGATCATGGGGCTGACGGCTCTGATGCTGCTGCATCATGCCCGCACCGCGGCGCGGTTCGACGCGGACGGTGGACTCGTCCTGCTCGAGGATCAGGATCGCGGCCTGTGGAACGCCACGATGATTGCCGAGGGGCTGGCGCTGATCGACAAGGCGATGCGGCACAGCCGCACCGGAGCCTATCAGATCCAGGCGGCGATCGCGGCGCTGCACGCGCGCGCGCCGCGCTACGAGGATACGGATTGGGCGCAGATCGATCTACTGTACGGCTCGCTGGAGGTTCTGCAGCCGTCGCCGGTGGTGACGCTCAACCGCGCGGTGGCGGTGGCCAAGCTGCGCGGCCCGGAAGCGGCACTGGCGATGATCGAGCCGCTCGAGGCGCGGCTCGGCAGCTACTTTCACTATTTCGGCGCCAAGGGCGCGCTGCTGCTCCAGCAGGGACGCGGTGATGAAGCCCGCATCGCCTTCGATCGCGCGATCGCGCTCGCCCGCACTCCCGCCGAGGCCTCGCACATCCGGATGCATCTCGATCGGCTGATGCAGGAAAACGAGGCCGCAGGGCGTGCGAGCGCGTAGTCGTCGGATCGGCTCAGCGACTAACTGGTCTTGCGTTCGCCGCGCAGCGACGGCAGGCCGATGCCGGCGGCATCGAAGCCGCCATCCACCGCCAGGATCTGCCCGGTGATGTAGCTGGCTCGCTCGCTGCACAGGAAGAAGATCGCCTCCGCCAGCTCTTCCTCCAGGCCGTAGCGGGCCATCGGAATTGCATCGCGATAGTCGGAGCGGATGTCCTGCGTGTGCACCTGCTTGGCCATCGCGGTGTCGACCGGGCCGGGCGCGACGCCGTTGACGCGAATGCCGAGCGCGGCGAGTTCGACCGCGCATTGCTTGGTGAAGTGCGCCAACCCGGCCTTGCTCGAGCCGTAGGCGACGCGCAGCGTCGAGGCGCGCAGCGACGAGATCGACGTGATGTTGACGATCGCGCCGCCGCCGGAATCGCGCATCAGCGGCACAGCGGCCCGGGTCATCAGGAACGGGCCGGTGAGGTTGACCTCCATCACCCGCTGCCATTCGTCGGGCGTGGTGTCCATCAGGGGCTTGAACACCGCGATGCCGGCGTTGTTCACCAGCGCATCGAGCCGGCCGAACCGTTCGGTGACGGCGGTGATGTCGCGGGCGATCGACTGGCCGTCGGCGACGTCGCAATGCAGCGCGATCGTGCGGTCCGGTAGCGCCAGCGCCTGCATCGCCGTGCGCAGCGCATCATCGTCCATATCGAGCAGCGCCACCGACCAGCCATCGGCGAGAAAGCGTTTGGCTGCCGCCAGTCCGATGCCGCGTGCGGCGCCGGTTACCAGCGCGACTCGAGTCGTGGATGAGGTCATGGGCGTTCCAGTCATGTGAGTGTCGTCGGGCGGGAGGATCATCGGCGCCGGCGTCGTGCGCAGGGCACCACAGGTTACCAGGCACACATGCAGTGCCGAGCCGAACCTGTCCAGTGCGGTTCGTTCAAACGCGGCGCGCGGTCGCGGCCGATCGCGGTTTGGAACAAGTCGACGACATCTGGTTTACATCGAACTGAAATACAACTGCGCGTCCAGGCGGGGCCGACTCCGCCTTTGATGATTTGGGAGGTTTGCATGCAAGACGAAATCGAACAGCGCATTCGCCATCGCGCCAACGAGCTGTGGCAGGCCCAGGGCCAGCCCGATGGTCGCAGCGAGGAATTCTGGCTACAGGCGGAAAAAGAGGTTCGCGGTGAAAAGGAAACCTACGATCAGCTCAAGTCGGATCCGAACGTCACCACCAATAGCTGACCTCACAGCAACTCACTGATGACGATTCGGCGAAGCGCCACCGTGCAGGCTGCCACCGTGCATCTTGCCGGCGGCGCTTCGCGTGATTTTCGAGCGGTCAGTCTTCAGCGCACTGCACTCAGTCGTCAGCGCACGTAGAAGACCACGCTGGCGATCGTCAGCAATGCCGCGGCGGCCAGCAGATGCGCCAGCGCGCGCGAGGCGGCGAGTTTGGTGGTGTCGTTCATGCGATTCTCTCCCCAGCTTGCAGAGCCTTGGCTGCGGCCCGCGGGCATCACGATCGGACACGACCTGCGGCGCAGGTACGACCCGGCGACACCGTGCCGGACTTGATCGTTGATGAGATACGCTGAACACCCCGCGACGACCATTCGCACTTCGAGTCCCCACTCTGCGAATAGTGACGGCCGCAGGCTGGTCACTCAATGCGGCGGCAATTTGTCGGTGAATTTGTGCGCTGCCGTGCGTTGCGCTGCAAATCTTTCGCACCTTGTCGGGGCGCGCCGTCGCTGATCGTCTTCAAATTGCCAATCGAGCAGGAGAGACCGACGATGCGATTCATGATGCTGATGATCCCGAAGGGCTACGAGAGCGCGGAGCCCGGCGTATTGCCGGCCGCGGAAGCTGTCGCGGCGATGATGAAGTACAACGAGGCGCTGCAGCAGTCCGGCGTGCTGATTACTTGCGAGGGCCTGCATCCGCCGTCGATGGGCGCACGCGTCGGTTTCGGCACCGGCAAGCCGGTGGTCACCGACGGCCCGTTCGCGGAGGTGAAGGAAGTGCTCGGCGGCTACTGGCTGATCGAGGTCGCCTCCCGCGAGGAGGCGATCGCCTGGGCGATGCGCTGCCCGGCGGGACCGGACGAGATCATCGAAATTCGCCAGGTGCAGGAGACGGCCGACTTCCCCGCCGAGGTTCAGAATGAACTGGCCGGGTTCGAGGCCATGCAGGCCGCCGGCCGCCGCTGAACGGCCGCCCGGAAAAGCCCGGGGCCGGTGCAACTGCGTTAGTGACCTTCACATCGCCCTCATGTTAAAGCCCTTCACATGAGCTGGCGCAAGGACCAGAGCCGCGCCGAGCGCGGCTACCACCACGGCAATCTGAAGGAGGCGCTGCTGCAGGCGGCGCTCGGGCTGATCGCGGAGAAGGGGCCGGGCGGCTTCACCTTCGCCGATGCCGCGCGGATGGCCGGCGTCAGTCCGGCTGCCCCTTACCGCCACTTCCGTGACCGCGACGAGCTGCTGTCCAACATCGCCGAGCGCGGCTTCGAGCGGTTCGAGCAGGTACTGGCGAAAGCCTGGGATGACGGCCGGCCGGACACTGTGACGGCTTTCATGCGGGTCGGGCACGCCTATCTGAGCTTCGCCCGCAACGAGCCGGCCTATTACGCCGCGATGTTCGAATCCGGGGTTCCGGTCGACGTCAATCCGATGCTGCTGACCTCGTCGGAGCGCGCCTTCAACGTGATCCGGGCTGCGGCCGAAAGGCTGGCCGCGTTGACCCCGCCCGGTGTGGCGCGGCCGCCGGCGCTGATGATGGCGTTGCATATCTGGTCGATGTCGCACGGCATCGCCTCGCTGTTCGGCCGAGGCGACGGTGCCCGGCGCAAGTTGCCGATGGCGCCCGAGGAATTGCTGGAAGCGGGCGTGCTGATCTATCTGCGCGGCCTTGGGTTCCGCAGCGACCAGGCGATGGAAGCTGGGAAGCCCGCCGAGCCGAAGCGCGCCGGGCCTTGGGGCTCGCCGGCCTGATCGAGGAGCTCACTGCAAGGTGAGCCCTGCGGCGAAAAATCCGTCAAACCGATTTCGGTCTTGCTTGACAAACAGGGGCGACACCCCAACTATGTAAATGTTATTTACATTCACAACGGCACCGAGCCGATGGAGAAGCAAATGGCCAACGCCGCTGACTACAATCGATGGGGCTCGTCCGAAGCGCGCTACCAGCCCGCGCTCCGGCCGTCGTGGCATCCCGGCTGGATCCTGCTGACGGTGGCCGGCTTCATCGTCTGGTGGCCGATCGGCCTCGCCCTTCTTTTGTACACACTCTGGAGCAGAAACATGGGTTGCTGGGATCGCGATCGCTTCGCGGGCAAAATGGAGCGGATGCAGTCGAAGATGGACCGGATGCGGTCGCGCATGGACGGCTTCGGCTTCGGCCAGCCGTCGAGCGGCAACCGCGCATTCGACGAGTATCGGATGGAGACGTTGCGCCGGCTCGAAGAAGAGCAGGTCCAGTTCAAGGAATTCCTGGAGCGCCTGCGCCACGCCAAGGACAAGGAAGAGTTCGACGCCTTCATGGCCCAGCATCGGACCAAGCCGAATCCGTCGCCCGACAATTCGGCGCAGGGCTGATCAGCGCCCTGATCCGACCCTCCAGCGCCAACGCCGCCCGCCTGTGCCCCCAGGCGGGCGGCGTCTTTTTTGTCGCAAGCGCCACTCGCGGCAATGTCACACCACGCACGGCTGCCTCGTCCTATGCTCGTCAACCAAGGGAGACGACCATGACACCGCGCCTCAACCCCGCCGCTGCTGCGCCCGACGCCTACAAGGCGATGGTCGCGCTGGAGAGCTACATCCAGGGCAGCGGCCTCGACCCGAGCCTGATCGAACTGGTCAAGATGCGCGCCTCGCAGATCAACGGCTGCGCGTTCTGCCTCGACATGCACAGCAAGGACGCCCGCGCCCATGGCGAGACCGAGCAGCGGCTGTATCTGCTCGACGCCTGGCGGGAATCGCCGCTCTACACCGACCGCGAACGCGCCGCGCTGGGCTGGACCGAGGCGCTGACGCTGATCGCGCAGACACGGGCTCCGGACGAGGACTACGCGGCTTTGAAGTCGCATTTCAGCGATGCCGAGCAGGTCAAGCTGACGATCCTGATCGGCACCATCAACACCTGGAACAGGATCGCGGTCGGCTTCAGGTTGTTGCATCCGGTCGCAGCCGTGGCGCATGCCAAAGCCTCCTGACGTCGTCGCTTCCCACGATGCCGCAGCGAACTTCGCGCCGCTGCGGCCGCGCCTGCTGCGCGTCGCTTATCGGATGCTCGGCTCGCTCAGCGAGGCCGAAGACGTGGTGCAGGACGCGTACTTGCGCTGGCACCGCACGGATCGCGGCGAGGTTCGCGATCCGGCGGGGTTTCTCACCCGCGTCGTCACCAGGCTCTGTCTCGACGTTCTGAAGTCGGCGCGGAACCGGCGTGAGTCCTATGTCGGGCCGTGGCTGCCGGAGCCGATCTTGACACCCGAATTCGAACCGGACGGCGATGACATCACGCTGACCCTGATGCTGGCGCTGGAGCGGCTGTCGCCGCTGGAGCGCGCCGCGTTTCTGCTGCACGACGTGTTCGGTGTCGGCTTCGACGAGATCGCCGCGACGCTCGACCGTGATGCCGCCGCATGCCGGCAACTCGCGGCGCGTGCGCGGGCGCATGTCCGCTCGGAGCGGCCGCGGTTTCCCGTCTCGGCCGAGCAGGGGCGGGCGATCGCCGCCGCGTTCTTCCAGGCTTCGCGCAGCGGCGATCTGGCCGCGCTGACGTCGCTGCTGGCGGGCGAAGCGGTGTTCGTCAGCGACGGCGGCGGCAAGCGGCCGGCCGCCATCAATCCCGTGCGCGGCGCCGATCGGGTGGCGCGACTGCTGGCCGGGATCGCCCGCAAGGTGGGGGCCGGGGCGAGCGCGCTGCTCGCCGTGCAATCGATCGACGGCCTGCCGGGCTTCGTATCGTGCGAACCGGATGGCCTGCTCCAGACCACGGCGCTTGAAATCGTCGGGGGACGGATCGTCGCGATCTACGTGGTTCGGAACCCCGACAAGCTCCGCCGTCTGGTCGGGGGCGCGGCCGCCGCCGGTCCGCACCGATCCGCCGGCCGGCCGTGACCGGCGGCGAGCGGCCGATCATTGGTATTTTCGCTGTCGTAGTAACCCCTTATTAACCCTGATGAGGGTTTGGTGAGGAACGTCAAAATGCGGCGTCAGCCCTTGTTTTGACACGTTGACGGGTGAATGAGGGGCCGGCCTCGGACGGGCCATCCCCTGCGACAACTGAAGGCTCCACGGTGGCGCTTGGGCCAGATCGCGGCGCGTGGCCGCGGGGAGCCGGAGCCTTTGGCGGACTCGGGCCGATGCCGAAACGTGTGAGAGGATTGCGACGATGAACCCGGCCGACGTGACACAGCTTGCTCCGGCGGTCTCCACGGACGTGTCGCTGCTGTCGTTGTTCTGGCACGCGCATTGGGTCGTCAAGTCGATCATGCTCGGCCTGCTCGGCTGTTCGGTCTGGGTCTGGGCGATCGCGATAGACAAGCTGCTGTTGTTCTCGCGCACCCGCCGCGCGATGGATCGCTTCGAGCAGGCGTTCTGGTCCGGCGAGTCGATCGACGAATTGTACCGGGCGCTGTCGGCCAAGCCGACGCATTCGATGGCGGCCTGTTTCGTCGCCGCGATGCGCGAGTGGAAGCGCTCGTTCGAAAGTCATTCGCGTTCGTTCGCCGGCCTGCAGATGCGGATCGAGAAGGTGATGAACGTCTCGATCGCGCGCGAGGTCGAGCGGCTGGAGCGCCGCTTGCTGGTGCTGGCGACGGTCGGCTCGGCCGGCCCGTTCGTCGGCCTGTTCGGCACCGTCTGGGGCATCATGTCGAGCTTCCAGTCGATCGCCGCATCGAAGAACACCTCGCTGGCGGTGGTCGCGCCCGGTATCGCCGAGGCGCTGTTCGCAACCGCGATCGGCCTGATCGCCGCAATTCCGGCGACAATTTTCTACAATAAGTTCACGTCGGAGGTGAACCGGCAGACGCAGCGGCTGGAAGGTTTCGCCGACGAGTTCTCGGCGATCCTGTCGCGGCAGATCGACGAACGCACGTGAACGGAGGCCAGGTGAGCACAGCGGGCATTCGATCATGGGAATGAACGTGGCCACCGGCGGCGGAGGCGGCCGGCGCCGTGGCGCCCGGCGCCCGGTGATGGCGGAGATCAACGTCACCCCGATGGTCGACGTGATGCTCGTGCTGCTGATCATCTTCATGGTCGCGGCGCCGCTGCTCACGACTTCGATCGACATCGATTTGCCGGTCGCCCGCGGCGGCAATCAGATTCAGTCGAACTCGCC
Source organism: Rhodopseudomonas sp. WA056 (assembly GCF_010906995.1). Lineage (NCBI taxonomy): Bacteria > Pseudomonadati > Pseudomonadota > Alphaproteobacteria > Hyphomicrobiales > Nitrobacteraceae > Rhodopseudomonas > Rhodopseudomonas sp. WA056. The sequence continues at coordinate 13,906 of NZ_QPFS01000050.1, forward strand.
GCCGCTGACGCTGTCGGTGAAGCGTACCGGCGGCACCTGCAATTCGCAGGTCGAGTTGTATCTGGGTGATAGTCCGATCGCAGCGTCCGAGCTGGAGGCCAAGATGAAGGCGATCCGCGAGACCCGCTCGGAGACCGACAACACCGTGTATCTTCGGGGCGACAAGGACGTCTGCTATACCGACATGATGAAGCTGCTCGGCAATATTCGGACCGCCGGCTTCAAGGCGAACATCGTCATCGTTCCCGAACAGGGGAGTTGAGCCGGCACGGCGCGGGCGCTGGCCGCGAAGGTGGAGCGGGAATCCTGAAGGTGAAGATCGACAAGACATGGGCAGCCTCGGTGGCGTTGCACGCTCTCGTGCTCGGCTGGGCCATGCTGTCGTTCAGCTCCAAGGCGTTCGAGCTGGAGCCGCAGGATTCGGTCGCGGTCGATACCATCTCCGAAGATCAACTCGCCAAGGTGATGGCCGGGATGCGGACCGGCAAGAAGGAAAATCCCAAGCCCCTGGTCGAGAAGGTCGCCGAGGCCAAGCCGGTCGACGACACCGTCGGCAAGATCAGCGAGAAGGCGCCGGTGGTCACCGATACTTCGCCGCCGCCGCAGCCCAAGCCGAAGCCCGAAGAAAAGCCGGTCGAGAAGAAGCCCGATCCGCCGAAGCCGGTGGTGAAGGAAGAGCCGAAGAAGGAAGAGCCGAAGAAGGCGGAGAAGAAGCCGGAGCCGGCGAAGGAAGAGGCCAAGGAAGCGGAAAAGAAGCCGGAGCCGAAGCTCGATCCGATCGCCGAGGCGCTGAAGAAAGAAGAAAAGAAGAAGCCGCCGCCGAAGCCGACCGAAGCCGCCGCCAAGCCGCCGGAGCAGACCAAGCCGAAGCCTGAACGGGTGTTCGACCAGTCCAAGATCGCGGCGCTGCTCGACAAGCGCGACCCGACCCGCAACGCGGTGACCGGCGATGCGCTGAATTCGAACGCGGCGCTCGGGCTGTCGAAGGGCAAGTCCGCCGACAATTCGGCGACCTGGGGCGCGATGTTCCAGTCGCAGGTCGAGCGCTGCTGGAAGAAGCCCTACGGAGGCATCGAGGCGCAGCGCGCCGAGGCGGCCTTCGTGATCCGGCTGAAGCGCGACGGCTCGCTCGAGGCCATGCCGCAGCCGGAAGGTCATCCGGCGACGCCTTACTTGCGCGTCTATCAGGAAAGCGCGCTGCGGGCGATCATTGAATGCCAGCCCTACAACCTGCCGGCGCAGTTCTTCGACGAGTGGAAGTTCTTCGCGCCCGTGTTCACCGACCGGCGTCCCTGATGCGAAGCCGGAGTCGCCATTTCACGCGCCACGCGGCGCAGATCACCTGACAGACCGATGGATTGCCCGCCCATGCCGTTTCATCTCAATCGCCGCCAGTTGATGATTTCCGCCGCGACGGCCGCCGGCGCACTCGCGCTCGGCCCCGCCGGCGACGCGTTCGGTCAGGCCCGCGTGCAGATCACCGAAGGCAATGTCGCGCCGCTGCCGATCGCGATTCCGAACTTCGTCGCCGGCACCCCGTCGGACGGCGAAGTCGGCGTCGGCGTCTCGCAGGTGATCACCAACAACCTGAAGCGCTCGGGGCTGTTCGCGCCGATCGACCAGGCCGCGTATCTCGAAAAGATCACCAACATCGACGTGCCGCCGCAGTTCAAGAGCTGGGCCAGCATCAACGCCCAGGCGCTGGTGACGGGTCGGATGACGCGTCAGGGCGACGGCCGGCTCAAGGCCGAATTCCGGCTGTGGGACGTCGCCACCGGTCAGCAGCTCGCCGGCCAGCAGTATTTCACCTCCCCGGAATACTGGCGGCGGATCGCTCACATCATCTCCGATCAGATCTACGAGCGTCTCACCGGCGAGAAGGGCTATTTCGACAGCCGCGTGGTGTTCATCGACGAAAGCGGCCCGGCCGAGCGCCGCGTCAAGCGGCTGGCGCTGATGGATCAGGACGGCGCCAATGTGCGCTATCTGACCCGGGGCAGCGATCTGGTGCTGACGCCGCGGTTTTCGCCGACCACCCAAGAGATCACCTACATGGAATTCGGCCAGGGTGAGCCGCGGGTATATCTGTTCAACGTCGAGACCGGACAGCGCGAAATCGTCGGCAATTTCCCCGGCATGTCGTTCGCCCCGCGATTCTCGCCGGACGGCCAGAAGATCATCATGAGCCTGCAGCAGGGCGGCAACTCGAACCTGTTCGTGATGGATCTGCGTTCCAAGGCGACGACCCGGCTCACCGACACCCCGGCGATCGACACCTCGCCGTCCTACGCGCCGGACGGCAGCCGGATCTGTTTCGAGTCGGACCGCGGCGGCCGGCCGCAGATCTACATCATGCCGGCGGGCGGCGGGCAGGCGCAGCGGATTTCGTTCGGCGACGGCAGCTACTCGACCCCGGTGTGGTCGCCGCGCGGCGACTACATCGCTTTCACCAAGCAGGGCGGCGGCCAGTTCGCGATCGGGATCATGAAGCCGGACGGTTCCGGCGAACGCATCCTCACCTCCGGGTTCCACAACGAGGGGCCGACCTTTGCGCCCAACGGCCGGGTGCTGATGTTCTTCCGCGATCCCGGCGGCAAGGCCGGCCCGTCGCTGTTCACGGTCGACGTCTCCGGCCGCAACGAACTGCGCGTTCCGACCCCGGGCTACGCCTCCGATCCCGCCTGGTCCCCGCTGTTGTCCTGATCGCAACTATCGATCGTCGTTCTCGGGTTCGCCGCAGCGGCTTCCTCGCCGCCTCTCCAGCGAGTTCCATGAATCTCCGTGCACCGTGTCCTGAGACGCGGCAATGATCTGCTAAGTATGTTCGCTCAGAAAGACTTCATCTGCCCGAGTTACAACGTGTCGAAAGGATACGCTCGCGCTTGATGCAGCTTGCCAGCCAGAAGCGGGATTTGGAGCAGACGTCCCCTGCCATCCGTGCGGGGCTGGTCGATTCGCTGTTCATGAATCCCGCGCCGATGATCGTCGGCGCATTCGGGCCGGCGATCGCCGGCTCGGTGATCGGGTTCGTCACCGGCAGCATCCTGAACTGGCTGTGCGTCCCGCTGTTCGTGCTGATCGGGTCCGCACGCGCCTGGCAGATGCACAGCTACCAGCAGCGCAACGCTCCGCTCACGGCCGAGGAAGCCGATGTCTGGGAGCGGCGCTATCGGCTCGGCGCCGTCGCGCACGGTATCTCGCTCGGCATCTGGTCCCTGGTGGTGTTGCTCGGCACCAGCGATCCGGCGGCCCACATGCTCTGCGTCGCCACCGTCGTGGCGTACACGTCGGCCGGGGTCGGGCGCACCTTCGGCCGGCCCCAGATCTTCCATCTGCAGGTGCTGCTGAGCTGCGGGCCGCTGATTTACGCGATGCTCGAGGTCGGCGGCGTCTACTACATCGCGCTCGCCTTGCTGAGCGCGGTATTCTTCATTTCGATCCGCCATCTGACATCGAGCCTGCAGCGGATCTATCTCGACGCCTGGATCGGCCGGGAGCGCGAGGCCGCGCTCGCCAACCAGTTCGACACCGCGCTCAACAACATGCCGCACGGTCTGTGCATGTTTCGCCCCGACGGACGTCTGGCGGTGATGAATCGTCGCTTCGCCGAAATGATGCGGCTCCGCGACGATCTGGTCAAAGGCTCGCCGACCGCGATCGAGATCGTGTCCGCCTGCGTGGCGATCGGCGCGATCTCGGCGGCGAACGGCCGATTGATCCTGTCTGAGATCGAGAACTCGCTCGCGGGCGAGATCGTGACGGTCGGCGACGAGTCGGTTCCGCGGTCGCTGTGCTGGACGTTCCAGCCGATGGTCGGCGGCGGTGCCGTGGTGCTGATCGAAGACATCACCGAACGCCGCAATGTCGAGGCCCGGATCGTCCATCTGGCGCGCTACGACGAACTGACGGCGCTGCCGAACCGGGTCAGCTTCCGCGACGAGATCGAGCGGATTCTCGAGGCCGAACACGGTCGCGGCAAGACCCGGCTGTCGGCGCTGCTGTTCATCGACCTCGATCAGTTCAAGCAGATCAACGATACGCTCGGCCATCCGTGCGGCGACCGGCTGCTGTGCTCGGTCGCCGAGCGGCTGCGCGACATGCTGCGGCCGGAAGATCTGGTGGCGCGGTTCGGCGGCGACGAATTCGTGGTGTTCCAGCAGAACATCGCCTCGAACGAGGACGCCGCAGCGCTGGCGCGCCGGATCGTCGACCGGCTCAGCGATCGCTATCTGATCGATCATCACGTCGTCGAGATCGGGGCCTCGGTCGGCATCGCGATGACCTCGCCCGGTACGAAGGCCGATATTCTGCTCAAGAACGCCGACATGGCGCTGTATCGCGCCAAGGCGGACGGACGGGGCACCTATTGTTTCTTCCGCGAGGAAATGGCGCAGACCGTCGAGGCGCGCCGTATCCTCGAGCTCGACCTGCGCAAGGCGCTCGCCAACGAAGAATTCGAGCTGTACTACCAGCCGCTGGTCAACCTGAAGACCGGCAAGATCACCACCTGCGAGGCACTGCTGCGCTGGAACCATCCGGTGCGCGGCACGGTGTCTCCGATCGACATCATCCCGGTCGCCGAGGAAATGGGGCTGATCGTCGATCTCGGCCGCTGGATTCTGCGCAAGGCGTGCATGGAGTGCATGCTGTGGCCGGAGCCGGTGAGCGTCGCGATCAATTTCTCGCCGCAGCAATTCCACCAGCGCGACGTCCTCACCGAGGTGCGCTACGCGCTCGAAGTGTCCGGGCTGCCGGCGAGGCGGCTGGAGATCGAGATCACCGAATCATCCCTGCTGCGCAATACGCAATGGACCCACGACGCGCTGCAGCAGCTCCATGCCGAAGGTGTGCGGATTTCGCTCGACGACTTCGGTACTGGCTATTCGTCGCTCAGCTATCTGCACAGCTTCCCGCTGCAGAAGGTCAAGATCGATCGCTCGTTCCTCGAGGGCATCGACAGCGATCGGCCGCTGACGCTGCTGCGCGGCGTCGCCCGGCTCAGCACCGATCTCGGCATGTCCGTGGTGGTGGAGGGCATCGAGACCAATGAGCAGCTCGAATTGATCAGCGCTGACGGCACCGTCACCGAGGCTCAGGGCTATCTGTTCAGTCGCCCGGTGCCGGCCCAGCGCATCAGACAATTGCTGAACGCGTCCCAAGGCGCGCGCCAGAAGGACGGCAAGGTGCTGTCGTTGCCGACCCGCTCGATCGCCTGATCTCTCACATCGCGATTGCTTGAAATCACTCATGTCTCCGGGGCGGAGACGGATACAAATCATTAACCTTAGATTATAACGATTAACCCTAATGGTTCTAATGCTTTGCTGTGCCGTTAAGGTTTCGTTAAGGTTCATCGTTAGGGATTTCGATCGCAGGTCTCGAACTGTCGTGCACAGCGTGGGGTACGAACGATGGTAGCCGTGAGGCAAGGACAGCAGCAGGGCAGCGTCGCCGCCCGTCGATTAGCGCTGCTCGACAAGGTCGAATACCGATTGGCCGAAACCGATGCCGAACGCGAGGCGATCTATCGCCTGCGGTATCGCGCCTATCTCAAGGAAGGGGCGATCAATTCCAACAGCACCGGGATCGTGACCGATCGGTACGACGATCTGCCGAATTCCTGGATCTTCGGGGTCTTTTACGAGGGCGCGCTCAGCAGCTCCCTGCGGATTACGGTGGGATCGCCCGACTACCCGGCGTGCCCTTCGATGGATGTGTTTCCGGATTTCCTCGAGCCGTGGCTGGCCGACGGCAAGGTGATCGTCGATCCGACGCGCTTTGTCGCCGATCCTGTCAATGCCAATCGGCTGCCGGAGCTTCCGTATCTGACGCTGCGCCTGGCTTACGTGTCCTGCGAGCATTTCAAGGCCGACATCGGCCTTGCTTCGGTACGAACCGAACACCAGGCGTTCTATCGCCGGGTGATGATGCGGCTGATCTGCGCCTCGCGGCCCTATCCGGGACTGAAGAAGCCGATCAGTCTGATGGAGATCGACTTTCCCGCCATGCACGAGAAGCTGTTCGCCCGCTATCCGTTCTTGCGTTCGACCGCATCGGAACGGCACAGCCTGTTTGCGCGAAGCAGGCACGTTCCAACTCTGGCGTTTACCGAGGTTCCGGGCGTCGCTCCGGTCGTCGTCGCGGACCGCTACCATCTCTGACGGCGCTGCGCTGTCGAAGAGGGCGCAGAGATCGGCGAGACGAGCCGGATGTCTGCGCCTGCAGCAGCGAAGAACCTTGCAGCGCGCCGGTCCCCGCGCCCGATGGTCGTGACGGCGAAGCTTCACTCTGGCGCCACATTTACACCTCATTAACCATCGCGGCGGCTTTCGACCGACCGGGGGCATTTGATCGGGTCTGGCAACACCTCGTCAAGGTTGACGGAACGTTCGCTTAACCATCGCCCTGTAGACCGAAACCACAGTCGGAATATCGCGAGCGTGGAGGCTCCGGAATGACCAATCACAAGCGAATCCTCCAGGGATTGAAGGTGGCCGCGGTGCTCGCGGTGGCCCTGTCGATGGGGGCTTGCGCGAACAAGAATGGACTCGGCGGTGCCGACGGTGCGATGGCGGGTGCGGCCACCCCCGGCAGCCAGCAGGATTTCGTCGTCAACGTCGGCGACCGCGTGTTCTTCGAGAGCGATCAGTCGGATCTGTCGCCGCAGGCAGCGGCGACGCTCGACAAGCAGGTGCAGTGGCTGCAGACTTACGCTCGCTACACCTTCACCATCGAAGGCCACGCCGACGAGCGCGGCACCCGCGAGTACAACATCGCGCTCGGTGCCCGGCGCGCGCAGTCGGTGCGCAACTATCTGGTGTCGCGCGGTATCGACGCCTCGCGGATGCGTACGATCTCCTACGGCAAGGAACGTCCGGTCGCGGTCTGTAACGACATCTCGTGCTGGTCGCAGAATCGCCGCGCGGTCACGGTGCTGAACGCCGGCGCCTGAGCGCTCGCTTCGATCGACGTTGCTAAACGGCGCCGCAGGGCGCCGTTTTTGTTTTGGGCTGAGATCTCTGCCGTCGCTTCAGTCACATTTTTGGCGTAGTACGGCGATCAATCCTGCGCCATTCGCTCGGCCGCGCCCTCGAACTCGTCGGACTGTCATGTCATCAGGTTTTGCCGTCTCCGCACGTTCCCTCGCTTTGCTGGCGGCGCTGGTCGTCGCCGTTCCGGCGGCGGCCCAGCAGTATGGTGGCGAGGTCGATCCGGAAATCCGGATCCAGCAGCTCGAGGACCGGCTGCGCGCGCTGACCGGCCAGAACGAAGAGCTGGAATACCGTAACCGCAGGCTCGAAGAGCAACTCCGGCAGTTGCAGGGCAGCGCCGGTGCGCCGGCGGCCCAACAGCCGGCTCCGGCTGCCGGGGCCAGTCCGGCCCCGTCGCCGCAACCGTCGCCGTCCTACGGCCAGCCGGCGCAGCCGGCCTATGGCCAGCAGCCCGGCTACGGTCAGCCGCAAGCTCCGATGGTGCAGCCGCAGCCGACCGCTCCGCAGGGCGGGGGGCGGCGCGGCGATGCGTTCAATCCGGCGCAGAACCCGAATGCGCCGGGCGTGCCGCGTCCGCTCGGCGGTGGGCAGATGCCGATCGAGCAGGGCGGCGGGGGGCCGGCCGGCCGTGCTCCGGGCGCGCCGATCGATCTGTCGAACAGCGGCGGCGGCTACGTCCAGGGTGGCTCGCCGCAAGGCGGCGCGCCGGCCGCGCCGCAGGCACCTGCGGCCGGCGGTGCATTGACGACGCTGCCGCCGTCGCAGACTCCGCGTGACGAGTTCGATCTCGGTATCGGCTACATGCAGCGGCGCGACTACGCACTGGCCGAGGAGACGATGCGCAACTTCGCGCAGAAGTATCCCGACAATCCGCTGACGGCAGACGCGCAATACTGGCTCGGCGAGAGCTTCTTCCAGCGCCAGATGTATCGCGACGCCGCCGAGGCGTTTCTCGCGGTGACCAGCAAGCACGAGAAGGCTGGCAAGGCGCCGGACGCGTTGCTCCGGCTCGGGCAATCGTTGTCGGCTCTGAAGGAGAAGGAAGCGGCCTGCGCCGCGCTCGGCGAGATCGGCCGCAAATATCCGCAGGCTTCGTCTGGCGTGAAGAAGGCTGTCGACCGCGAGCAGAAGAAGCTGAAGTGCTGAACGCAAGCTGCCCCGGCGCCGCCGGGGCCTGACAACCGGCAGGCAGGCGGCCGATGTCCGGAACCGACGACGACGCAGTGTCCGCGACCGAGGCGCGCGGACTGTTCGGCGACTGGAAGGCGGCGCCGGCGATTGTGCTGGCGGTGTCGGGCGGCCCGGATTCGCTGGCGCTGATGTGGCTCGTGGCGCGCTGGCGCAAGGCGTTGAAGCGCGGGCCGTCGTTGTCGGTCGTCACCGTCGATCACGGATTGCGGGCGGAGGCCGCGCGCGAGGCACGTGCGGTCAAGCGGCTGGCAACCTCGCTCGATCTGCCGCACCGGACGCTGCGCTGGCGCGGCGACAAGCCGGCCTCGGGGATCCAGGCCGCCGCCCGCCAGGCGCGCTACCGGTTGCTGGCAGACGCGGCCAGACGCACCGGCGCCACCCACATCATGACGGCTCACACCCGCGACGATCAGGCCGAAACCGTGCTGATGCGACTGTCGCGCGGCAGCGGTATCGCCGGCCTCGCCGCGATGTCGCGGCAAACGGCGCGCGACGACATCGTGCTGGTGCGGCCGTTGCTAGATGTTCCCAAGGCCAGGCTGCTGGCGACGCTGGCCAAGGCCAGGATCGATTTTGCCACCGACCCCAGCAATGCCGATCCACGTTTCGCTCGGCCGCGGCTGCGCGAACTGATGCCGCTGCTCGCGGCCGAAGGCTGCGATGCCCGCTCACTCGCCCGGCTGGCATCGCGGGCCGCGCGAGCTGATGCGGCGCTCGAGCGGATGACCGATGGCGCCGAGCGCTATCTGGAGTTTCTGAATGCGGAACCGAGGCGTCGGGGGTTCGATGCCGCGGCCTTCACCGCATTGCCGGCGGAAATCAGGATTCGGTTGTTGATGCGGGTGCTGTCCTCGCAGGGCTACGAGGGGCCGCCGCAACTCGGCAAGGTCGAAACGCTGGTGACCGCCCTGGAATCGGCCATGAGCGAGGCTGTGCCGCGCCTGAAGCAGACTCTCGCGGGCGCCGTGGTCACGCTGGGCGGTGAGCGCCTCGTGATCGCCCCAGCCCCGCCGCGTCGTGGCCGGACGTGCTGATCCGGCCGGCTGGCAGGTTCACAGGACCTCCCGCGACGGAGCGGCGCTGATCGCCACGATTTGAGCGGGAAATGGATTAGAATGCGCCAAATAGTCCTGTGCGGTTCTCTTGGCACGGAGCCGGGTCACACCTAGATTAGGCGGGCCGGCTCACGGGACCACCCCGCAGGGCCTTTTCGTTTCGGCGCCGCAGGGCCCACCCGGTCGCGATCCGCGCGACCCATAAGGAAGACCGATGAACGCCAATCTGCGCAATTTCGCCCTCTGGGTCATCATCGTGCTGCTGCTCTTGGCGCTGTTCACGCTCTTCCAGAATCCGGGCCAGCGCACCGCGTCTCAGGAAATTCCATTCTCGCAGCTTCTGACCGAGATCGATCAGAATCACGTGCGCGACGTGGTGATCCAGGGTCAGGAGATCCGCGGCACCTTCACCAACGGTTCGACCTTCCAGACCTACGCGCCGAACGATCCGTCGCTGGTCACCCGCCTGTACAACGGCAAGGTGTCGATCACGGCGAAGCCGCCGGGCGACAACGTGCCGTGGTTCGTGTCGCTGCTGGTCTCATGGCTGCCGTTCATCGCGCTGATCGGCGTCTGGATCTTCCTGTCGCGGCAGATGCAGGGCGGCGCCGGCAAGGCGATGGGCTTCGGCAAGTCGCGCGCCAAGATGCTGACCGAAGCGCACGGCCGCGTCACCTTCGAAGACGTCGCCGGTGTCGATGAAGCCAAGCAGGATCTGCAGGAGATCGTCGAGTTCCTGCGCGACCCGGGCAAGTTCCAGCGGCTCGGCGGCCGGATTCCGCGCGGCGTGCTGCTGGTCGGCCCGCCCGGCACCGGTAAGACCCTGATCGCGCGAGCGGTCGCGGGCGAGGCCAATGTGCCGTTCTTCACGATCTCGGGCTCGGACTTCGTCGAAATGTTCGTCGGCGTCGGCGCCTCTCGCGTGCGCGACATGTTCGAGCAGGCCAAGAAGAATGCGCCGTGCATCATCTTCATCGACGAAATCGACGCTGTCGGCCGTCATCGCGGCGCCGGCCTCGGCGGCGGCAACGACGAGCGCGAGCAGACCCTCAACCAGTTGCTGGTCGAGATGGACGGCTTCGAGGCCAATGAGGGCGTGATCCTGATCGCGGCCACCAACCGGCCCGACGTGCTCGATCCGGCGCTGCTGCGTCCCGGCCGCTTCGACCGTCAGGTCGTGGTGCCGAACCCGGACGTCGTCGGTCGCGAGCAGATCCTCAGAGTTCATGTCCGCAAGGTGCCGCTGGCGCCGGATATCAACCTGAAGACCATCGCGCGCGGCACCCCGGGCTTTTCGGGCGCCGACCTGATGAACCTCGTCAACGAAGCGGCGCTGATGGCTGCCCGGCGCAACAAGCGCATGGTCACGCAGTCCGAGTTCGAGGACGCCAAGGACAAGGTGATGATGGGCGCCGAGCGCAAGTCGCTGGTGATGACGGAGGAGGAGAAGCTCCTCACCGCGTATCATGAAGGTGGCCACGCCATCGTCGGCCTCAACGTTCCGGCCACCGACCCGATCCACAAGGCCACCATCATTCCGCGCGGCCGTGCGCTCGGCATGGTGATGCAGCTCCCGGAGCGCGACAAGCTGTCGATGTCGCTCGAGCAGATGACCTCGCGCCTCGCCATCATGATGGGCGGTCGCGTCGCCGAGGAAATGGTGTTCGGCCGGCAGAAGGTGACCTCGGGCGCATCCTCCGATATCGAACAGGCCACCCGTCTGGCCCGGATGATGGTGACTCGCTGGGGCCTGTCGGAAGAGCTCGGCACGGTGTCCTACGGCGAGAACCAGGACGAAGTCTTCCTCGGCATGTCGGTGTCGCGCACGCAGAACGCCTCGGAGGCGACGGTCCAGAAGATCGACGCCGAGATCAAGCGGCTGGTCGAGGAAGGCTACAACGAGGCCACCCGCATTCTCACCGAGAAGCGGGCCGACCTCGAGGCGCTGGCCAAGGGCCTGCTAGAATACGAGACCCTGACCGGCGACGAGATCACCGACCTGATCAACGGTAAGAAGCCGAACCGCGAATCGGTGCTGGAGCCGTCGGGTCCGCGGACTTCCGCGGTGCCGCCCGCCGGCAAGCCACGGCCGCGGCCCGATCCGGGCCTGGAGCCGCAGCCCCAGGCGTGATCGGTCTGATTATCGCATGTGTTCTGAAAACGCGGTCCCTTGGGGCCGCGTTTTTGCTGAGCGGCATGATTGAGCAAAGACAATTCAGCCAGGGATGAACTGTGCTGCTGTTCGGCGTCGAGCGCGTCCGGCTCTGATCGGGGCAGAGCCTGCCTCGGTTCGCTGCGCTGAGGCGCTTTCGCTCGCGAGCCGGGCTCGACTTCTCGCGACTGCCCTGGATCGGAGCACCGATGAATCGCCGGTCGGTTTTGATGGCTGGAGCTGCCGCGCTGGCGATGGCCGCCAGTGGTGCCGTCCTGTGGGCGCGGCAGGACATCGGCCGCTGGCGCGACGCTGCCGATGCGATAAGGCAGCCTTTGAACCCAGAGCTTGCCGGTCGGGTGGCGATCGCCGAACTGGTGCGTTGCGCCACGCTCGCTGCCAACAGCCACAATACGCAGCCTTGGCGGTTCGTCGCCCGGGATGCCGACATCACCATCGCGCCGGACTTTTCCCGGCGTTGTCCGGTCGTTGATCCGGACGACCATCATCTGTTCGCAAGTCTCGGTGCGGCTGCCGAGAACATCGTGCAGGCGGCGCCGGTGTTCGGTCTGTCTGCGACGGTGAGAGCTGTGGGAGAGGACGGCCGGGTGAGGATCGATCTGGCGCCGGGCGCTGCCGAGACCTCGGAGTTGGCGGCCGCAATCGTCAAGCGGCAATGCTGCCGCGGCTTGTACGACTCCCGGCCGGTTCCGGCGGACGACCTGCAGAGGTTGGCCTCCGCCGGCCGCAGTGACGGCGTCGACATTCTGTTGCTGACCGAGCCTGCGGCGGTCGACGCCGTTGCGTCCCTGGTCATCGCCGGCAACACCGCCCAATTCGCCGATCCGAGTTTCCTCGCCGAACTGAAGCACTGGCTCCGCTTCGGATACGCCGATGCGGTGGCGACCGGCGACGGGCTGTTTGCAGGCGTGTCCGGCAATCCCGCCTTGCCCGCTCCGGTCGGGCGGTTGCTGTTCGAGCACGTCGTCTCGGCACACTCCGAGAACGCCAAGTGCCGGGCCCAGATCGCCAGTTCTGCGGGCCTTGCCGTGTTCGTTTCGGACCACGACGACCGCGGACATTGGCTCGCCGCCGGTCGGGCGTATCAGCGCTTCGCGCTGCGCGCGACCGCGCTCGGTATCAAGCACGCCTTCCTGAATCAGGCGGTCGAGGTGCCGCAGCAGCGGCACCGTCTTGCCGAAGTGCTCGGTCTCGGCGCGCGCCGTCCGGATCTCATCGTGCGCTTCGGCTACGGAGCCGACATGCCCCGGTCGCTGCGGCGCCCGATCGCCGATGTGCTGGTGTAGTTCGGTCGAACGCGGCGCTGTCGCATAGCCCCATGAGCTGTGATTGCTTGACCTGGCGCTGCGCAGCCATCACGCCATGGTCGGCAACGCGGACCAGACCATGACCACTCACATTCAGAAAGCTCCTGCCTATTGGTCGCGTGATGCGATCTGGCCCGGCATTGTCGCGATCGGTCCGATGCTGCCGGGGACGCTGGCGTTCGGCATGGCGTTCGGCGCGCTATGCGCGCAGAAGAACTTCACGCTGGCCGAAGTCGAAGTGATGATGGCCACCGTGTATGGCGGGCTGTCGCAGTTTGTCGCGGTGCAGGCTTGGCCGGAGGCGCTGACGCCGTCGTCGATCGCCGCGCTGGCGCTGCTCACTGCCACCGTCAATATCCGGTTCTTCCTGATGACGGCCTCGATGCGGCCGTGGCTCGGAACGCTGCCGGCATGGCAGGTGTATCCGCCGCTGCTGCTGGTCACCGACGGCGGCTGGCTCGCCGCAATGCGCTATCGCGAGCACGGCGGCGCCAATGCCTGGTTCTATGTCGGCGGGGCTGTGGTGCTGTATCTGGTGTGGCTGGTATCGGCGATTCCCGGCTTTCTGCTTGCCGAACAACTCGCCGATCCGAAGAAATTCGGCGTCGATATCGCGATGCCGGCGTTCTTTGCGGCGCTGCTTGTGCCGGCCTGGAAGGGACCGCGTCGCGCGATTCCCTGGGTGGTGTCCGGTATTGTGGCTCTGACGGTGCACTACCTCGTGCCGGGCTATTGGTTCATCATTGCCGGCGCGCTGTCCGGCGCGGCGGCTGCGGGACTGATGGACGATCCGTCACCGCGTGGCTCGCAGCCGGAGCGGGCGTCATGACCGAGATGCTGCGCGGCGATGTGATGCTCGCCTTCGCGGTGATGACCGCGGTCACCGTGGCGTCCCGACTCGGCGGCTATTTCCTGATGCGCTATGTCGATGTCACACCGCGGATTCGAAGAATGTTCGAGGCGCTGCCCGGCTCCATCATCGTCGCGGCGGCGCTGCCCGTCGCTGTCAATGGCGGCCCGATCGTGATGGTCGCGCTGGCGGCCGCAATTGCGGTGAGTGTGCTGCGTCGCAACGACTTCCTGGCGGTCGCTACTGGTATGTTAGTAGCGGCGCTGGCGCGTGCGGTAGGATTGCCCGGCTAGTTTGCAGGAATGCTATTCATTTCATTGCCGTAAGGGCTTGCCTTCGGTTCTGAATAGGTGTTCACTTTTTTCACTGATTTGGCGGGGGAGTGCGTCGGTTTTCCTCGTTACTCCAGCAACTTGCTGAGCGATTCGGGCCGTGAATCGGGCTGCGGATGCGCTCGTTTCCGGGACGGCAGCGTCATGGTTTACCGGCGGACCCATCAGGTCGTGAAGCGTTTGGCGGCGCGCCGCAGCGCAATTCTCGCTGCAGCGCGAGAGACAGCCGCCGATGGCGGAATGGCTGCCGTCCAGATTGCGCCGGTGGCTGCGCGCGCCAAGGTCGCGGCCGGAACCGTGTATCGTTACTTCCCGTCGAAGGCCGACCTGATCTCCGAACTCATCGCCGACGTCTCGCGCGACGAACTCGCTGCGATCCGCCGCGCCGCCGACGCCGCGCCCGGGCCGTCCTCCGCGCTCGCCGCAGCAGTGACCACGGTGGCGGTGCATGTGCTGTCGCACCGCAAGCTCGCCTGGGGAATTCTGGCCGAACCGGTGGATGTCGACGTGTCGGCGTCGCGGCTCGCCAGCCGCCGCGAGATTGCCGGTGAGATCGAATTGCGGATCGAGGCCGCAGTGCGGGCCGGGCATCTGCCGGCGCAGGACACGGCCCTGGCCGCGACGGCGCTACTCGGCGCCGTTCACGAGTCGTTGGTCGGTCCGCTGGCGCCGGACAATCTCGACGATCCGGCGAAGTTGCGTGATGCGGTGCAAACCGTGACGCTGCTGGCGCTGCGCGCGGTCGGTGTGATGGATGCCCGCGCGCGCGGCCTTGTGGTACAGGCCGTGGTCCCGCCACGTAGTCTGGTCGGCGCCTGATCAGTTCCCGTTTGCCCTCGGCAAACGCTGTGGCTATGACAATTCACGTCTCCTGATCCGCCCCGTTCCCGCTCGCCGGAGACGCGACAAGCACGGCCGCAGCAGCCCGCGCAGGAGTTCCGCATGACCATTCTGATGCCGGAGCCGGACCAGTCGGTGCTGGCGCGCCGCGACGAGATCATTGCGGCCTTGCGCAGGATCGTGCCGGGCGAGGGCGTGATCTCCAGCGACGCCGAGATGAAACCCTATGAGTCCGATGGCCTCATGGCGTATCGGCAGCCGCCGATGGTGGTGGTGCTGCCGAGCACCACCAAACAGGTCTCCGAGGTGCTGCGCTATTGCCACCAGAACGGCATCAAGGTGGTGCCGCGCGGCTCCGGGACTTCGCTGTCGGGGGGCGCGCTGCCGCTCGCCGATGGCGTGTTGCTCGGGCTCGGCAAGTTCAAGCGGATTCGCGAGATCGACTTCGACAACCGTGCCGTCGTGGTCGAGCCCGGCGTCACCAATCTGGCGATCAGTCAGGCGGTCGATCACGCCGGCTTCTACTACGCGCCTGATCCGTCGTCGCAGATCGCCTGTTCGATCGGCGGCAACATCGCGGAGAACTCCGGCGGCGTGCACTGCCTGAAATACGGCATGACCACCAACAACGTGCTCGGCTGCGAAATCGTGCTGATGACCGGCGAGATCCTGCGGATCGGCGGCAAGGCGGCCGAATGCGCCGGCTACGATCTGATGGGCGTCATCACCGGATCGGAGGGGTTGCTCGGCGTTATCACCGAAGTCACCGTGCGGATCCTGCGCAAACCCGAAACGGCGCGGGCGCTGATGATCGGCTTCACCAGCGTCGAGGCCGCCGGCCAGTGCGTTGCCGACGTGATCAGCGCAGGCATCATTCCCGGCGGCATGGAGATGATGGACAAGCCGGCGATCCACGCTGCCGAAGCCTTCGTCCATGCCGGCTATCCGCTCGACGTCGAGGCGCTGCTGATCATCGAGCTCGACGGTCCGCAGGTCGAAGTCGACGAGCTGATCGGAAGGGTCGAGGCGATCGCGCTCGGCTGCGGCTCGACCACCTGCCAGATTTCGACCAGCGAGCAGCAGCGGCTGCTGTTCTGGTCCGGCCGCAAGGCGGCGTTCCCCGCGGTGGGCCGGATCTCGCCCGACTATCTGTGCATGGACGGCACGATCCCGCGCGCGCAACTACCGTTGGTGCTGCGGCGGATGAACGAGATGTCGGAGAAATACGGCCTGCGCGTCGCCAACGTGTTCCACGCCGGCGACGGCAATCTGCATCCGCTGATCCTGTACGACGCCAACAAGCCGGGCGAGCAGGACGCCGCCGAAGCGTTCGGCGCCGACATCCTGCGGCTGTGCGTCGAGGTCGGCGGCGTGCTCACCGGCGAGCACGGCGTCGGGATCGAAAAGCGCGACCTGATGCCGGAGATGTTCTCCGACATCGATCTCAACCAGCAGCAGCGGCTGAAATGCGCATTCGATTCCGAGGGCCTGCTCAATCCCGGCAAGGTGTTCCCGACGCTGCACCGCTGCGCCGAGCTCGGCCGGATGCATGTGCACAAGGGGCAGTTGCCGTTCCCGGACATTCCGCGGTTCTGACCGGGTCGGTCGTCGTAGATGTGGCTCTCGATCTCATACCGCGCCGTCATTGCGAGGCGAAGCGACGAAGCAGTCCAGCTCTTCGCCCCTCGCACTGGTTTGCTTCGCTTCGCTCGCAGTGACGGAGCGAGACTTGTTGACCTCGACCTGAAGGACGAGATTCGCCCGTGGATACGCTGAAAGTACGCGACGCGCAGGAGGTCGAGGACGCGGTGCGCGCCGCGATCGCCAATGAGCAGCCGATCGAGATCGTCGGCCATGGCAGCAAACGCGCCATCGGGCAGCCGATGGCCACCAATGCGGTGCTGGAGCTGTCGGCGCTCAACGCCGTCACGGCTTACGAGCCCAACGAACTGATCATCACCGTGCAGGCCGGCGCGCCGATGGCCGATGTGCTGTCGCTGATCGATTCCAAGAACCAGCATTTCGCCTTCGAGCCGATGGATACTGCGGCGCTGCTCGGCACTGCGCCGGGGGCAGGCACGGTGGCCGGCATGATCGGCGCCGGCCTCGCCGGGCCGCGGCGGATCAAGGCGGGCGGAGCCCGCGATCATCTGCTGGGGGCGCATGCGGTGTCGGGCTTCGGCGAGAGCTTCAAGGCCGGCGGCAAGGTGGTGAAGAACGTCACCGGCTACGACCTGTGCAAGCTGCTCGCCGGCTCCTGGGGCACGCTGGCGGTGATGACCGAAGCCACCCTGAAGGTGACGCCGCGGCCCGAGAGTGAGCGCACCCTGGTGCTGCGCGGGCTCGGCGACGTCGTGGCCAACAAGGCCATGACCACGGCGCTGGGCTCGCCCTACGACGTCACTGGCGCCGCGCATCTGCCCGGCTCGGCGCTCCGCACCACGGCCGGTGCATTGGCGGAGATTGCCCAGCCCGATCAGGCGCTGACGCTGCTGCGGCTTGAGGGTATCACCTCGTCGGCGAGCCACCGCGCCCAGTCGCTCCGTGCGGCGCTGAAGAGTTTCGGCGATGCCGAGCTGATCGAGGACGAGGCTTCCGCGGCGCTGTGGCGCGCGGTGCGCGATGTCGAACCGTTCGCGGCCTCCGGCCCGCGGGCGCTGTGGCCGGTGTGGAGGATCGTCTGCCCGCCGGCAGCCGGAGGCGCTCTCGGCGAGCAGCTCAGCCGCGAGAGCGGCGGTGAGGTGATCTATGATTGGGGCGGCGGCCTGATCTGGGCAGCCTTGCCGCCGGCAACCGACGGCCACGCCAAAGCGTTGCGCCAGCGGGTCGAGAAGATCGCCGGCCATGCCACATTGATCCGCGGCAGCGACGCGGTGCGGGCGGCGATCGACGTGTTCCATCCGCAGCCGGCGGGCCTCGCGGCGCTCGGCGACCGCGTCAAGCGCAGCTTCGATCCCACCAACATTCTCAATCGCGGCCGGATGTCGCGAGGATCTGCGACATGAAGACCGAATTCAGCCTGACCCAGCTCGCCGATCCCGATATCGCCGAGGCCGACAGGATCCTGCGCGCCTGCGTGCATTGCGGCTTCTGCACCGCGACCTGTCCGACCTATGTGCTGCTCGGCGACGAGCTCGACAGTCCGCGCGGCCGCATCTACCTGATCAAGGAGATGCTGCAGAGCGACCAGCCGCCGACCGCGGACGTCGTCAAACACATCGACCGCTGCCTGTCGTGCCTCGCCTGCATGACCACCTGTCCGTCGGGCGTCAACTACATGCATCTGGTCGATCAGGCCCGCGCGCGGATCGAGAAGCAGTACCGGCGGCCGTTCTGGGACCGGGTCGTGCGCGAGGCGCTGTCGTGGATGATGCCGCATCCGGGCATGTTCCGGCTCGGCATGTGGGCGGCCCGGATCGTGCGGCCGGTCGCGGCGCTGTTGCCCGGCTCGCACGACCTGACGCATCCGACCGTGCTGAGCCGGATCAAGGCGATGCTGGCGCTGGCGCCGAAGCATCTGCCGGAACCCGGCCCCGATTCTGGGACGACGTTTCCGGCGGTCGGGCCGAAGCGCGGCCGAGTGGCGCTGCTGCACGGCTGCGCCCAGCAGGTGCTGGCGCCGCGCATCAATCGCGCGGCGATCAATCTGCTCACCCGCCACGGCATCGAGGTGGTGCTTGCCGCCGACGAGGCGTGCTGCGGTGCCCTGATCCATCACCTCGGCCGGGACACCCGCACGCTCGACTATGCCCGCACCAACATCAAGGCGTGGCTCGCCGAGATCGAGCGCGGCGGTCTCGACGCGATCCTGGTAACCACCTCGGGCTGCGGTACGGTGATCAAGGATTATGGCTACATGCTGCGAGAAGATCCGGAGTATGCGGCGGCGGCCGCAAAGGTTTCGGGCCTCGCCAAAGACATTAGCGAATATGTCGGTGGGCTCGAACTGTCATCGCCTCGTCCGCATGACGACGTCGTAGTGGCTTATCACTCCGCCTGTTCGTTGCAGCACGGCCAGAAAATCACGCAGCTCCCCAAAGAATTGCTTTCCAAGACTGGATTCGTGGTGAAAGATATTCCCGAGAGTCATTTGTGTTGTGGTTCGGCGGGCACGTACAACATTCTCCAGCCTGACATCGCGACCAGATTGCGCGACCGCAAGGTCGCCAACATCGCTTCCGTCAAGCCGGACATGATCGCCGCAGGCAATATCGGCTGCATGGTGCAGATCGCCAGCGGAACGGAAGTCCCTGTGGTGCACACGATTGAACTTCTCGATTGGGCGACGGGCGGGCCCCGTCCTGCTCCGCACTGATCGGAGCCTGGAACGCCGGTCGCTGAGCGCGGGATCGTCGACCGGAAGGCGATCCGCACAGCAGGAGGACGACGATGGCGAAAGGCAAGAAGTCCAAGACCAAGGACAAGGCCGACAAGAAGGCCGACAAGTCCAAGTCCAAAAAGAAGTCCAAACTGCTGCTGGCGAAGAACACCGGAAAGCCGGCCAAGAAGGCCAGCAAGGCGTCGGCTTCGAAGTCAAAGTCGAAGGTCGACCCGAAGTCCAAA
>NZ_QPFS01000051.1:0-31690 GCF_010906995.1 Rhodopseudomonas sp. WA056
CACCACCCGGGTTCCGACGCCGGCCCGGTTGAACAGGTCCTCGAGGTCCTCGTTGGTGAGGCGAATGCAGCCGGACGATACGAACTTGCCGATGGTCGCGGGATCATTGGTGCCGTGGATGCGATAAGTCGTGGAGCCGAGATACATCGCCCGGGCGCCGAGCGGATTGCCGGGACCGCCCGCCATGAAGCGCGGCAGATACGGCTGACGCGCGATCATCTCGGCCGGCGGCCGCCAATCCGGCCATTCAGCCTTGCGGGTGATGGTCTGCACGCCCGACCAGGTGAAGCCTTCCCGGCCGACGCCGACACCGTAGCGAATCGCCCTGCCGCCGCCGAGCACGTAGTACAAATAGGTATTTGCGGTATCGATCACGATCGTGCCGGCCGGCTGATTGGTCTGATACGACACCACGGTCCGGCGCAACCGATCGGGAAGCTGCCCATCCTCGCCAGCATCTGGAATGGCCTCGCGTTCGGACGGCAGCAGCATCTCCTCGTCGGCAATGAACGGACCGGCCTGCGGCACGGCCGCATAGCCGAGCGTCTGCGCAGACGCCGCGCCGGAAGGCAACGCACCAGCGAGCAGCACGGCGGCGACACCGACGAGCCATGGACGAATTCCGCGCGACAGCGACCCGTCGGCATCGGAGGTCTTCGAAACGGCAATCATGATTGCGTCCCCGCTTGTTAGTTGCAGCCTCTCGCTGCGCTGCTGACAAACGTCGTCCGGTCCAAAACCGTTCCGCCCCACCCCTCCGGAGGCGGCCGGAACGGCATCGGAACTTTCCGCCTCAGCGGTGGTTTAGTGCGCACGCCCGCGTCGCATCGCCGGCTCGAATCGGTCCAGCCGCCGGGGGGTCTTTTGCGCGTTCTTCCAGCCGAACCGCCGGGCACCCCGCTCCCCGACAGTGCCGACGACCGTCCCCCCCTGATCAGGCGCACCGAAGTTGTCGCATTCAGCCTGGTGTCGCTGCTGCTGATCTTCCTGATCGGCCTGCTCTATGTCGGAAAGCCGTTCTTCCTGCCGATCGTCACCGCCTTCGTCGTCGGCACGATGCTGTCGCCGATGGCTAGCCTGTTCGAGCGCTGGCATATCCCGCGCGGCGTCAGCGCGGTGCTGATCGTGCTGGCCGGCCTCGCCGGGGTCGTGTTCATGATCGGACTGATTTCGGTGCCGCTGATCGAATGGACCAACCGGCTGCCGGAGCTCGGCTCGCTGATGCGGGACAAACTGCACGTGCTGGACAAGCCGGTGGCGATGTGGCGACAGCTACAAACCGCGCTCGGCGGCGCCGAGGCGCTCGCTCCGGCGACGGTCCAGATGCCGAAGCTCGACTGGATGCAGCCCACCGTCGAGTTTCTCTCCCCCACCCTCACCGAGTTGGTGCTGTTTCTGGTGACGCTGGTGTTGTTCGTGGCGAGCTGGCGAGGCCTGCGGCGGGCGCTGGTGATGCTGTTCGCGGGCCGCGATGCTCGGCTGCGCACGCTGCGGATCCTGAACGAAATCGAGGAGAGCCTCGGCGCCTATCTGTTGACGGTAACGGTGATCAATCTGTGCTACGGCGCCGCGACCGGCCTGCTGTTGGCCGCGGCCGGCATGCCCAACCCGGCCGGCCTGGGTGCGCTGGCGGCGACGCTGAACTTCATTCCGATCATCGGTCCTTTCGTGATGTTCGTGATCCTGTGCGTGGTCGGAATCGTCAGCATGCCGACGCTCGGCGCCGGGCTGCTCGCGGCATTCGGCTTCGCCTGCCTGACCTTCATCGAAGGCCATTTCATCACCCCGACCATCATCGGGCGCCGGCTGGCGCTGAACGCGCTGGCGGTGTTCATCGCAATCGCATTCTGGACCTGGCTGTGGGGACCGATGGGTGCCTTCCTCGCCTCGCCCTTGCTGATCGTCGGACTGGTACTGAAGGAGCATCTGCTCCCGGTGAATTCACCGCAGCTACCCGACAGCCACTGAGACCGCCTCGCCGCCGGGAGGCGGAAACGCAAACATCCGCCCAGCAGGGCGGATGCGGCTTTCAGTTGTACACTTGAACGGAGCGCCGTCAGGCGAGGCAGCGGCCCGGCGCGAGCTGCTTGGCAGCTTCGGTGAGAACGCTCACCACCGGCTCGCAAGCCACGATCGGCTTAGGTGCCATCGCGGGCTTGTTCAGCGCCGGAGCGCGTAGCGCCCCACCGATCTGCTGCTGCGGGACCCGGACCAGAACGGATTGACCGATCAGGGTCACCGCGACGGTCTGCCCTGGCTGGGACTCACTGATCGCGCCGGCGCGATCGGCCTTGCCGGAGCGATTGACGTCTTGCGTCGGCACGGCGGATGCCTGCCGAAGCAACATCGTGCGGCCGAGATCCTCGCCGACCGCCAGTTGCGCCGCACCCAGCGTCCCGGTGATAGCAAGGGCGCCCAGAATTCCCCGCACAATGTGTGACATGATGATCTTGCCGCTTTTGTTGTAGCCGGCGTTGTGCCGCTTTCCCTGTGCGGCGCTGCCACTACGTCATTCGCGGCGCCCGCAATGATTAATCGCGCGGGCGGGAAAGCGGTTCGACGGTGATCGATCAACTGAGCGTGTTAACGATTTTATCAGTTGACGGGAACGGTTTTGGCATACCGGACGTTCTTCGAGCGCCGGTAGTCCCCCTGCCCCTAAACCGGCGACACAGGGCGCGGCTGCGTGATGCCAGCCGCGCCCTGTTCATGTTGATGGGTCCGCTTGGGCCAATGCTGCGCGGGCGTTGTGACGGACCGCGATGGACATGAAAACGCCGCCCGAAATCCTCCGGACGGCGTTCACTGCGGCAACTGTACTGATCGTCAGGAAGCGACGGCGCTGGGCTTCCGGTTCCGCGAATTGCGCTGGAAAAACAGTGCCTGACTGGCAACCGCCGATACCATCGCGGTCTGGAACGGCTTCGATATCAGGAACGCCGGCTCGGGGCGCTCTCCCGTCAAGAAGCGCTCCGGATATGCCGTGATGAACACCACCGGCACCTCGAAAGTGCGCAGCAGCTCGTTGACCGCATCGAGGCCGGAACTGCCGTCGGCGAGCTGGATGTCGGCCAGGATCAGGCCGGGCTTCTTGGTGCGGGCCAGCGCAATCGCATCCGCATGGGTGCGGGCGACGCCGATCACGTTGTGACCGAGGCCCTTGACCAGGCTCTCAAGGTCCATCGCGATGAAAGTCTCGTCCTCGATGATCAGAACGTCGGTCGCGATCTCCTCGGCCATCTCGCGGCCGGCGGCGTCGACGTATTCACGAATCTCGCTGACATCGGCCTGGAGCACGAAGGCCACCTCCTCCTCGGAGAAACCTTCCAGCGACAAAAGCAGAAACGCCTGCCGCGGCAGCGGTGTGATTGCCGACAGCCGCCGCTCCGAAGGCATCGGCAGGGTTCGAACCTCGGCGTCGTCGTTCAGGGCGACCGAGTTCCAAATCTGGGTAAACAAACGGAAAAGACCGGCCCGCGGGCCGTGCCGCTCGTCGAGAAGGGCGGGGTCCTGGAGCAGCGCCTCCAGCATGGCGCCCACATAGGCGTCGCCGGAGGTCTGGCTACCGGTCAGCGCGCGCGCATAGCGGCGCAGCAAGGGCAAATGCTCTGCAACAACCTGTGATCTCGACATCCCCACTCCATCAGTCATCTCGGCAACCGCCCGCCGCGGGCCGGCACCTCTGCGAGGGCAACTACGCACCAACGCGGCAAAAGTTCCATTGTGCCGTGGAACTTTCAGGTCGGGATCGCATTAGGCTCCAGTGAAACGGCGACCGATCAAGAAAACCCTCGAAGTTCAGGGGACTTGACCATGGGGAAAACATTGGATCAGTCATGCAAGAATTCAAGGCTCAAACCATGAAGAAGTCGGCTCCAGGCACCAAGGGTGGTCTCAACGCCGAAATTCAGGCTCGGATCGGACATCAATTACGGGCGATGTACGACGACGTGGTGCGGCAGGGTGTTCCTGATCGGTTCGCGGACCTGATCAAGAAGCTGGACGACCCGCAGCGGGCGGCGGAAGCCGCGACTGCCTCGGATACCAACAGCAGCAGCACCGAAGGGAGGGACTAATGCCTCTCACCGATTCCCTCCGGGACGACATTCTCGCCGCGGTGCCGAGCCTGCGCGCGTTCGCGATCTCGCTGAGCGGCAACGCCGACCGCGCCGACGACCTGGTCCAGGAGACCTTGCTGCGCGCTCTCGCCAACATCGATTCCTTCCAGCCGGGCTCCAACCTGCCGGCCTGGTTGTTCACGATCCTGCGTAACCTGTTTCGCTCCGACTATCGCAAACGGCGGCGCGAGGTGGAGGACGCGGACGGCAGCTACGCCAAGACGCTCAAGTCGCAGCCCGGGCAGACCGCGCATCTGGAATTCGAGGAATTCCGCACCGCACTGGACAAACTTCCGCAGGATCAACGCGAAGCGCTGATCCTGGTCGGCGCCTCCGGCTTCTCCTATGAAGACGCCGCGGCGATCTGCGGCTGCGCGGTCGGCACGATCAAGAGCCGGGTCAACCGCGCCAGATCCAAGCTCAGCGCCCTGCTTTATGTCGACGGTGCGGAGGATTTCGGTCCGGACGATACCGTACGCGCCGTGATCGGCGGCAACGGCTGACGCACCGCCCGATTTCCTCGATCCAATGGCGCATCGAGCAATCGGTCAATCCCCTCTCCTCAGCCCTGATGCAGAGGGGCCCCGTAGCCGGGCCCCTCTGCTGTTTGATTCGACCAGCCCGATCCGATCAGCAGGCGGGATGGATCTGATCGCTTGTCGCTATGGATGACGCGGCTTGCGGACCGGCCGGACCGGCGCGGTGATCTGCCCGGTCCGGGCCCGCTCGTTGACGTCGACAACGGTTTCGAGCGGCGCTGTCAGCTCATAGACGTAGCTGACATCGGTGAAATAGCGTTTGGACGTGCCGCCGAGCGCTTCGGGCGCGACACGGTCGAGCAGGATAATACCGAACTCGCTGTCGGGGCGGCGGGTGGCCGCGCTGGTGTTGAACTCTTCCCACCGGAAATAGAACGTCGCGTCCTTGCCTTCGCCGGTCACCGACCAGCTTGCTACTACGCTCGGATGCTTGCCGACCACGGCCAGCCCCTCGTCGGAATGCGACGCCAGCTCGAAGAACAGTAGCGACAAGCTCTGTGCCGCCCGGGCGCTGACCGCAATGTCCGGTCCATCGACTTCGATCCGGTCGGCATGCGGGATCGCCCGCCCCTCGAACAGGCCTTTCAGCATCACGCCCTGCCATTGGCTGTCGCTGAGCAGCGAAACCACGTTGGACATCGCGTGAATCCGCCCGATCAGCAATTCGCGGGCGACGTCGAGATCCGAGCCGTGGCGCAGCGTCCGGGTGACGATCGACTGAATAACCGCCAGGATGTTCTTCACCCGGTGGTTGAGTTCGTCGATCACTGCGGTAAGGCGGCGCTCGAAGCCGATCCGCATCTGGATCTCGCGCCGTAGCCGGATATTGCTGTAGCTGACATAGCCGAACAGCCCGCAGACGATCAGCGTCAGCGCCAGGCCGGCCAGCCCGATGATCAGCGCCATCTTCTGGGCACGCTCGTAAGGATCGATCTTCGGGTAATAAGCCAGCGACCAGTCGCGGTTGCCGAACGTCACGGTACGCA
Source organism: Rhodopseudomonas sp. WA056 (assembly GCF_010906995.1). Classification (NCBI taxonomy): domain Bacteria; kingdom Pseudomonadati; phylum Pseudomonadota; class Alphaproteobacteria; order Hyphomicrobiales; family Nitrobacteraceae; genus Rhodopseudomonas; species Rhodopseudomonas sp. WA056. Next base: position 5,644 of record NZ_QPFS01000051.1, read on the forward strand.
CGATGAACGGATGGAAGCCCTCGGGATGGGCTCGTGAACTGACCTGCCCGCCCTCGTCGGCGACCAGCTCGTAACCTGCGCGGCTCGGATCCTTCAGCACCACCGAGAACAACGACAGATCATCATTGGTCAGCATCAAGGTGGCGAGGTTGTACGAGAAGGTGACGAAGCCGACGATATCGGAGCTGTCAGTATTCATCACAGGCGCCGCCAGCACCACGCCGATCGGGCCGTTGCCGGTCAGCGGCAACGGGTCGGACACGTGCGGCTGGCCTTCGGCCAACGCTCGGGCGAAGGTTCGGCCCAGAATCGGATCGTGATCCAGCATCCGTCCGGTAAGCGCCATCGTCTCCGGATTCCGCGGCTCGACGTCCATCACGACGTCCAGCACCGGATCGCGGGTCAGATCCAGGGGCTGGCCGTCATAATCGCGGACGGTCGGCTCGGGAAAGCCGGCCCTTGTCAACTCGGCCTCTGCCGCGGGCACTTCCTCGGGCTTCAACCGGGCAACCCAGGTGGCGAGTACGAAATCGGTCTTGAAGGTATAGATCGACGATCGCAGCGGCTGCAGCATGTCGGCCTTGATTACCGACGGCTTGCGGAACAGGCCGGACGCCACACGGCCGAGCAGCTCGCGCTCGGTCAACCGATCCTGAACCTGACTGGCATGGACGTCGATGGCGCGTCCGAGCGCGATCCGCTGAATGGCCGCTTCCTGCTCGTAAACGCGAGATGCGGAAAAGCCGGACAGCACCACCCCGACAATGGCGATCAAGCCGATGATGAAGCCTAGCCGAACCACGCTCTTACTCGTTGTCCGAGGCGGAGCGTCCGCCTCACCTATCCACCATATCTATGCCGGCCCACCATGAAGAAGCGTCGACCTCAGCGCAACTCAACGATCCATGAAGAAGCGGACGGGCGGGCTCGAAATCCAAGAGCGGTTCAACCGCAATCCGTCGGATTTCGTTCCGGCTCGAGGGATCACGAATTTGGTACAGCATCGCACCCCAACTCACCTGGGACTTTACCCAAGTGCGGGATCCGGTAACGGTTCAGCCCGGCGCGCGCGGCGTCAGGCCGCCTTTCTCCTCAATGAACCCGATGATGCGCTCCAGACCGACCTTGTTCTTCAGGTTTGTCATGACGAACGGCCGGGCTCCGCGCATCCGTTTGGCGTCGGTGTCCATCTTTTCCAGCGAGGCGCCGACATGGGGCGCCAGATCTATCTTGTTGATCACCAGGAGGTCGGAGCGGGTGATACCAGGCCCACCTTTGGACGGGATCTTGTCGCCCGCAGCGACGTCGATCACATAGATGGTGAGGTCGGCGAGTTCCGGAGAGAAAGTCGCCGCAAGGTTGTCACCTCCGGACTCGATCAGCACTAGGTCGAGACCGGGGAATTTGCCGCGCATCTCGGCCACCGCGGCCAGATTCATCGACGCGTCCTCGCGGATCGCGGTATGCGGACAGCCGCCGGTTTCCACGCCGGCGATCCGATCCGGCGTCAGGGAGCCGGAGCGCACCAGGAACTCGGCGTCCCACTTGGTATAGATGTCATTGGTGATGGCAGCGATATCGTAGCGCTGGCGCATGGACTTGCAGAGCAAGTCCATCAGCGCGGTCTTGCCCGAACCGACCGGACCGCCGATACCGACGCGAAGAGGACCGTGATCACCCGACATGATGGATTCCGCTTGAGCCTGGCACGAGGCGGCGAACACGATTGAGCCCGATCAGGCAGCGCCGCAAGCCGGCAAATAAGAACGATACGCCATCGGATTGCAAGCCGCACACGGCCGCGGTGAGCGGATGCGACCTTCGTCGCGAACTGATCCTTGGCGCGGCGTCCGGCATTCTTGCCGGTGGAGCTTGTCGCTCGCTTCGCCCTGAACCCGGCAAGTTTCTCGATACTGAGCGAGTCGAAGCGATCTAGGCGGTGGCTCCACCTCCTGCGTTCGACGCCGCGCTACCGGGTACCGCCAGCTCGTGCAACCCGCGGGCGATTTATCCACCACTCCGGCTCACACCGCGCATTTCGATTGACGTAACTGATCAAACACTTCCAATGACGCCGAACAGGACGAGCAATGCCGCAACAGCCGACCTCCGAATCCGCTGACCACAGCGGTAACAGCAGCCAGGACGAGCGCCTGCGGGAGACGGCCGCCAAGACGGTCCACACGCCCGAGGCGGTGCCAAAGGAGCCGGGATCGCGGCTTCCTGGCGAGGCGGCTCAGGTATCTGCGGCTGAGTTTCCAGCAGAACAGGCACTCCATGCCGAACTCAGCGCATCCAGCGAACGCGAAGAAATCGCGAAACGCATTGCAGCCTTCCGAAATTTGCAGATCAGCTTGAAGCGGGACCGCGAGGACTATTACGAGCGAACCTTGGCCCGCGCTCGTGCTGCACTCGCGTCAAACGCGAAATCACCGCACTGAGCAATCCGCATCCCGCGGAGGCGATCGGGCTGATTACCTCGTCGGAAGCGCATCGTTACGTCTTTGGTTGGACGCGCTCTCGCATCCGCTCAGACACTACGCACCCCCTGCAAAGCGTCCGCTCGCGACAAATCGTCTCCCTATCGGCTGCTGACTCCGCGAAATACACGCCGAAACGACCACTGTCTGCACTATTCGGCGGCACGATTCCACTTTGCGGGAAAACGCGGCAATCGCCCGACGGATTGCCGCCGGACCGCACAACAGGCGCATCGCCCGTCCTGCAGTATCGACCAAACGAGGATTGTCACTACGCGGCGAGTACCTATTTTCGCCTGAATCGAAACTACACGTGCTTAAACGAATGCTAACCGAAGCCGCCCCGATCACTTCGAACAATCGAAATTCAGAATTGTCGGCACGGAACGGGTGTAGTAGAAGGGCGCTTCACTAAAGGAGCCTACGCGTGGCAAAGAAAGCGAAAGCAAAGACTGCGAAGACCGCAGCGAAGTCGAAGAAGGCCAAGAAGGTGGTGACCAAGGCTGCGGCGAAGACCGCTACCAAGGCCAAGGCCGCCAAGAAGGGCAAGATCACTCGCCGCGAATACACCAAGGAAGACATCAAGGAGTTGAAGGCGCATTCGAAGGCGCGCACTCCGGTGGCGGAAATCGCCCGTCTGACCAATCGGACCGTCGGCTCGCTGCGTCAGAAGGCGCTGAAGCTCGGTATCGGCCTCGGCCACCAGCGCTGAGCCTGAACGCGCACCTCGCGAAGCGACCACGACTGCCGATCGCCGGCTCCAACCGGGCTCATCGGGTTCATCAGTCGCGCTTCGCGAGTGGCGCCCCAGCCTTCTTGATCCAGACCTTGTTGTCGTGAAACGCCGCACCACCGTGCGGCGCGACGGATTCTGCGCTGGTGAGGACGTTGATTCCCCGTCCTCCGCGATGCGCACGGTTCGGAAACACTGATTCGGCGATCACCACGCCGCGGCGCAGCCCGTCTGAAAGTCTGGCCGTCAGCATCGTCTCCCCACGGGAATTTCCCAGCACCACGACCTCGCCGTCCTCGATCCCGATTTGGTCGGCGTCGTCCGGATGGATCAGCACGCTCGGCTCGCCCTCGCGCGCCTGCGAGGATGGGGTCTCGTTGAAGGTCGTGTTGAGGAAGCTTCGGGCCGGACTGGTGGCGAGGCGGAACGGATGCTGCGGGTCGGCCTGTTCGGTCACCGCCCAGTGATCCGGCAGGCTCGGCATCGCCTCCCACGGTCCGAATTTCAGCTTGCGCGGGACGTTGACGTTGCCCCAATCGGCGCGGAAGTGAAACTTGCCGTCGGCATGGGCGAAGCCGTCCAGGAAGTGCGAGGCGCGGAAGTCGGGCTGCAGATCCCGCCAAAGATCGGCCTCGAGTTGCGCGATGCCGCCATGGCCGCTGCTTTTCAGCGTCGAATCGATCACTTCGCGCGGCGTCATGGCGAACGCCGGATGGTCGACGCCGAGCCGTCGCGCGACGCCTTGCAGCACCTCGTGGTTGGAACGACATTCGCCCGGCGGCTCGACCAGCCGGCTGCCGACCGAGATATGCTGGTGTCCGCCGCCGTAGTACAGGTCATCGTGCTCGAGAAACATTGTGGCCGGCAGCACGATGTCCGCCATCAGCGCCGTCTCGGTCATGAACTGCTCGTGCACCGCAACAAACAGGTCGTCGCGACCGAAGCCGGCGCGAACCAGCTCCTGCTCCGGCGCCACGGTCATCGGGTTGGTGTTCTGGATCAGCATCGCCTTGATCGGGGCTCCGCCACGCAAAGCCTCGGCGTCGCCGGTGAGGATGCGGCCGATCTTGGACTGATCGAGCACCCGGGTCGCCGGATCGAGCCGATCGAGCCCTTCGATCAGCGACTTGTCGAAGCCGAAGATCGCGCCGTTATTGAAGAACGCCCCACCGCCCTCGTATTGCCAGGCGCCGGTCACCGCCGGAATACACAGCGCAGCGTGCATCTGCGCCGCGCCGTTGCGGCTCCGGGTGAAGCCGTAGCCCAACCGGAAGAAACTGCGCCTGGTTTCGCCGACGGCGTGGGCGAAGGCTTCGATCTCGGCCTCCGCCACACCGCAGATCGCCGAGGCCCAGGCCGGTGTCCGCGTCGCCAGATGTGCTTCCAGTGCGTCCGGGCAGTCGGTGTAGCGCGCCATATAGGCCCGATCAGCGAGGCCGTCCCGAAACAGCACATGCATCACGCCACAGGCAAAGGCGCCGTCGGTCCCCGGGGCGCAGGATGATCCGGATATCGGCCTGCTGCATGGTTTCGTTGTCGTAGATATCGACCGCGGCGATCTTGGCACCGCGTTCTTTGCGGGCACGGGCCGCGTGGGTCATCACGTTGACCTGGGTCGACACCGGATTGGTGCCCCAGATTACGATCAGATCCGACCTGGCCATCTCCCGCGGATCGACGCCGGCGACCTTGCCGACCCCGGCGGCGTAGCCGGACCACGCGATGTTGGCGCAGATCGTCGAATAGAACCGCGAGTATTTCTTGACGTTGGCGAGCCTGTTGATGCCGTCGCGCATCACCAGCCCCATGGTCCCCGCATAGTAATACGGCCAAACCGACTCGGCACCGAAGGCCGCCTCGGCGGCGTCGAACCTGGCCGCGATCTCGTCCAGCGCCTCGTCCCAGGACACCCGGGCGAATTGTCCGGAGCCCTTCGGGCCGATGCGGCGCATCGGATAGGTCAGCCTGTCGGGATGATGGATGCGTTCCGCGTAGCGGGCAACTTTGGCGCAGACGACGCCCGCCGTGTAGGTCTGCCGCTTCGAGCCACGCAGCCGTCCGATGGTCGAGCCGTCGATCACTTCGACATCCAGCGCGCAGGCCGACGGGCAATCATGCGGACAGGTCGAGTGGCGGATGTCGATCGCGACAGGCTGGCTCATGTGCGAATCGTTAGCACGAACTCTGCCGGCTGAGAACGTGCCCCGGCCCGGCCAGCGTCCTGTCCACCAGCGTCACCTCCCCCCGCCGGCCGTCTGCAACTTTTCGGACGTGGGATCGTTATGCCTGCGCAACAGGGACGACGGGCGAGACATGCATCCAGCTCAACACATCGAATTCGACCGACTGGCGCAGGAGATTTCGGCCTGGCGCGCGGTTCCCCCCGACGCGCGCGCGCCGGCTCCGGGCTGGTGGTGGGGCCCCGCGATGGCACTGCGTCATGCCAGTCAGCCCTTGTCGCCGGAGCATTGCCGAAAATTCGGACTGCCGGTAGGCGCCTCGTTCGCGGACGCCGGAAACAAGGTCATGGCGTTTCTCGCGGCCCAGCGATCGTTGGCGAAACCCGGCCAATTCCCGAAACGGCGAACCAAAGAGCGCGCTATTCGGGCCGCGATGCCGTTTGCCGTCGCGGCGGAGTGAACAGCGGGGAGTTCGATAGTAGAGGGAGAGTACTCGAGACGGATCGTCGTCTAGGCTGCCGCCAGCGCGTCGAAGCGCTTCGGGTCGAGCACCCGCACGCCGTCCGGCACGATGACGATCAGTTTCTCACGCTCGAGCTTGGTGAAGGTGCGGCTCACGGTTTCGATCGTCAGGCCTAGGAAGTCGGCGATGTCCTGCCGCCCCATCGGCAGGCTGACGGTTTTGGTGACGCCTTCCAGCCGCGCCAGCCGATCGCGCCAACCGACCAGGAAGGCCGCAACCTTCTCTTCGGCCGAGCGGCGCCCGAGCAGCAACATCTGATCCTGAGCGAGGCTGAGTTCGCGGGTGGCGAAGTCGTTCATGCGGAGCAGCATCTGTGGGCGATTCTCGATGAAGCGCAGGAACGGACCGCGGAAGAACTTGCAGACGGTCACGCCGCCGATCGAATCCGCCGAAAACGAGTAGCGGTTGCCGGGCGCCATGCCGAGGAAGTCGCCGGGCAGCGCAAAGCCGATGATCTGACGGCGACCATCGGGCAGCAGCTTGTACAGGCGGGCGATCCCCTCGATCAGGCTGTAGACCGAATCAGCGACTTCATCCTCGGAGAACAGCGCTTCCTTCGGCCCATAGCGCACGTGCTGAGCGAGCCGTTCGAACTCCTCGTGATCGGCCGGTCCGAGTTCGCCGCAAATCGCCAACGCTCGCACCGCACAATGCGTCTCACACCGGAATCCATCGCAAGTCGTCGTCGGATAAGCGAGATGCGGCATCCATCACTCCATGCGGTCGTGACACTGAACTCTCCTGGTGCGCGTCGCCGTCGACCGACCGCCCTTCTGCGCCAGGAGGGCCAATATGTCGGCAAATCGTCAAGACGGCTTGACACAGATCAAGGTGATGCCACGACCATCATGCATGGTGCAAGTTGTTGTTTGGCTACCAGTTTTACCCGGCGGGCGGCTCGATGCGATGTGTTTTCGCCGGTGCGGCGATCCTGCTGATGATGGCCAGTCAGGCGACGGCCGCGACCCCCTCGGAACGTCGAGGCCTCGAATTCGCCAAGTCGCATTGCGCCCGATGCCACGCCATCGGCCGCTCGGGCAAAAGTAGGCTCGCTCAGGCGCCGCCGTTCCGCACCCTGCACACCCGCTACCCGGTCGAAACACTGGCAGAAGCGTTTGCGGAAGGTATTTATACCGGCCACCCGCGGATGCCCGAGTTTGAACTCGACCCGGATGAGATCAACGACCTTTTGTCGTACCTGAAGACCTTGGAGCGATAGACGGTCTGGCCGCGGCGGGCGGGGCTGGTTCGGCCTCGCTATGGCCGGCGGCGAGCGCCTGTGCGGTCCACGGAACCAGATCCTTGGCAATCGCATCGAAGGATTTGTCGAACGCCGCAACCGCGGCCATCGGCTCCGGTTTGGCGAGCGTCGTCGCCTGCTGAAACACCCTCGCTGCGACCAGCTTGCCATCCTTGTCGATGATCTTGCCGCTGAAGGCGATCTCGGCCTTCAGGTTGTCGCGCTCACCGACGACCTGAAAACTGCGGATGTCGGTCAGCAATTGATAGTCCGGCTGCACGGCGTCGTTGGGACGCATCGGAGCGTGGGCGATGTCGTAGTTTTCGAAGCTCTGGATCAGCTTCTCCTGCAGCATCTTCGGGATGCTGTCGCTCCACTGTGCGCCGGCGAATGCCTGGATCTCCAGCCCGGGAGCCAGCAGCATCTTCTGGCTGTCGAACAGGATCACGGTATTGGACTCCGGGATGGTGAGCTGTCCCTTGAGCGGCGGCGACGGTGGCGGGAAGCCGGCGGCGGCCGCGAGGTCGTACACGACCTTCTTCACCTCCGGTTCGTTGGCGCCGGTCATCCGCTCGACACCGCCGAGAATGCCGTCCAGCTTGTCGGTCTTGCCGGCCAGCCATTCCGAGAACGTTTTGAAGTTAGCGATGGTGTCCTTCAGCGGGCCGGAGTTCTCTCCGAGAACGGAATCGACTTTGCGAAGCGCCTCGCGCGCCGCCTGCGTCATGCTCATCCCGGCGCCCGGCTCTGCCACCAGCGTGGTCGCGGCCGCCGAGCCGGTGAGTTGCTTGCCGCCCTCGAGCGCCACCACGGGCACCCCGGTCAAGCCCTGGAAATCCAACCCGACCTTGGTATCCGGACGGACGGGCGTCGACGGCGCCACAGCGATCGTCGCATCCACCCGCCGCGGATCGTCGGGCGCCAGCGCCAGCGCCGTGACCTCGCCGACCCGGATGCCGTTGAACAGCACGGCCGCACCGACCAGCAGCCCGGGCACCGGATCGCGGAACTGAAGCTGGTAAGTCGTGCGCGCGCCGACGCCCGAGGTGTTGTGCAGCCAGAACACGAAGCCGAACACCGCGAAGATCGCCGCGAGCACGAACGCACCGACGATCGCGAAAGGAGCACGAGTTTCCATGGCGTGGCGTCCTAGTCCTGTCTGGGCTGGAGCATCGCCGAGCGCTTGCCGTGGAAATAGGCCCGCACCCAGGGATGGTCGGATTGCAGCAATTCGCGCATCGGCCCCACCGCCACGATCTTGCCGTCGGCCAGCGCCGCGACGCGGTCGCAGACGACGTTGAGGCTGGCGAGATCGTGGGTCACCATGAACACGGTGAGCCCGAGCGTGGTTTGCAGGGTCTTGATCAACTGATCGAAATCGCCGGCGGCGATCGGATCGAGGCCGCTGGTCGGCTCGTCGAGAAATACGATGCTGGGATCGAGCGCCAGCGCGCGGGCCAGCGCCACGCGCTTGGTCATGCCGCCGGACAATTGCGACGGATACTTGTCCCAGTCGTCGGGCGCGATGCCGACCATCTCCAGCTTGGCGGTGGCGATCTCGTCCTGCAGCTTCTCGGACATCTCCAGCGTCTCGCGCAGCGGAAACTGAACGTTCTGCCGCGCGGTGAGCGAGGAGAACAGCGCTCCCTGCTGAAACAGGATGCCCCAGGTCGCCGCCACCGAAGCTTTGCCGCGACCGAAACCGCGTTCGGTGTCGTGCCCCATCACTTCGATGTGCCCGCTCTGCTTCGGGATCAGGCCGATGATGGTGCGCATCAGTACCGACTTGCCGCCGCCCGAAGCGCCGACCAGGCCGAGGATTTCGCCGCGGCGGACGTCGAGCGACAGATGATCGAGCACGGTCTGCCGGCCGAACCCGACCACGAGGTCGGCGACGCGGATGGCATGAGATTCGGCGGGCCCGCCCATCGCTACATCCCGATCGACGCGAAGAACACGGCGAACAACCCGTCCAGCACGATCACCAGGAAGATCGACTTCACCACCGAGGTGGTGGTCTGCAGGCCGAGCGACTCGGCGCTGCCCTTGACCCGCAAGCCTTCGCTGCAGGCGACGATGCCGATCACCAGCGCCATGAACGGCGCCTTCCACATGCCGACCTGGAACGAATTCAGCGACACCGCCTCGTGCAGCCGCGCGATGAACACCGAGGGCTGCATCCCGCCGTAGAACCATGCCGTCAAAAGGCCGCCATACAGCGCCGCCATCGAGCCGATGAAGGCGAGGATCGGCAGCGCGATCACCAGCGCGATGATCCGCGGCAGGATCAAGACTTCGACCGGGTCGAGCCCCATGGTCGACAGTGCGTCCATCTCCTCGCGCATCTTCATCGAGCCGAGCTCGGCGGTGTAGGCGCTGCCGGAGCGGCCGGCGACCATGATCGCCACGATCAGCACGCCGATTTCGCGCAGCACCAGAATGCCGACCATGTCGACGACGTACGAGTCCGCCCCGAACTTGCGGAAATGGAAAATGCCCTGCTGCGCGATGATGGCGCCGATCAGGAAGGTGATCAGCACCATGATCGGGATCGCCTGCCAGCCGACCCGGTACACCTGGTAGGTCAACGAGGTCAGTCGCAACGAGCGCGGCCGGCGCAGCACGCCGAGCACGGCAACGCCGAGAGCACCGAGCATCTGCAGAAACACCGCGATATCGGCGGTGGCACTCCAGGCCGAGCGACCGATCTCGTCGAGCTTGGCGATGATCGGATTTGGCTTCGGATGCGGCGTCGGTCCGCGGCGGTTGAGCTGCCGCACCTCGTCGATCAGTTCGGCGTAGCTGTCGGCAATACCCTTGAACTGCGCGGGACTGCCCGCTTCCGCGGCGCTGCGCGACAGCTTCTCCAGAACCCATGCGCCGATCGTGTCGATCTCGCCGATCGTCGCCATGTCGATGGTGAGCGACTTCGCGGACGCGATCTGCTGCGCAGCTCCGGCAGAGAGCTGCTCCATGATCTTGCTGTTCGTCGCCGTCCACGCTCCGGTCGGCTCGAGCTCCAGCGTATCGCCATCGATCTTGGCGTTCAGTCCAGGCGCCGAACTCACGGCTGGTCCCATCCGGTCTCGAAGGCCAGCATACGCTGCTCCGTTTCGATTCGCGCCGAGGCGTTGCAGTGCACAGTTTGCGTCGCGCACCGCGATTGATGCAAATCAATTATGGTCCTTCTGCTCTGCGTCAGCATTGTCGACAACGCCAGGAGCGAAACAATGACCAAGGCCACGCCCTCCACCATCCTCAACACCTCGTTGCCGGCGTGCTTCCGCCAGATCAGGCTCGAACTCGCGCGCGAGCCCGGACATCCGGAGGGCGAAGCCAACATCGCCTATGTGATCGTCGCGCCGCTCGACAGTGACGATCGGATCGACGCCGAGATCTGGAAGAAGCACCGCGAAGCCTGCCGGGTGGCGCGGCAGCGGCCGCGTCAGTCCGACAGTCTCGGTCATCTGGTGCATCGACCCGGCGGCTCCTGGGCATTCCAGTACGACAGCGCCGCCAACCTCCCGGACGAAGCCGGCTATCACTTCGCCGACGAACGTTTCGTGCAAGGCGAGTACGTGTCGCTGCGCGAGGAAGGCGACATGCACACCTTCCGTGTGGTCTCGGTGAGCCGGCTGTAGCGGTCAATAAACCAGCGGGTCGTCACGCCGACTTGGCGGCGCGGGCGGCTTCCTCGGTCAGCGGCAGCCGGACATTGAGGATGTCCGGCTCGGAGGGGTCGGTCTTGGACTCGAAGCCGAGGTCACGGCACATCCGCAGCATCGCAGTGTTCTCGCGAAGAACCTGGCCGCAGACGTAGTGCAAGCCCTCGGAGCGGGCATATTCGATGATCAGTTTCATCAGCGTCCAGCCCAGCCCTTTGCCCTTCAGGTCGGAGCGCAGCAGGATCGCGTATTCGCCACTCTCGTAGATCGAGTCGGAGTGAATCCGGACGACACCGAGCATTTCGCCGGTGATCTCGTCGAACGCAACGAACGCCATCGCGCGGGCGTAGTCGATCTGCGACAGCCGGGCGATGAAGGCGTGGCTGAACTCCTTCATCGCCGCAAAGAACCGCAGGCGCAGATCCTCCGGCGTGACGTGCTTGAGGAATTCGTGGATCGCCGGCTCGTCGTCGGGACGGATCGGCCGCGCCAGCACCCGCCAGCCGTCCTTCACGATCAAATGCCGTTCCCACTCGGTCGGATACGGCTTCACCGCGAAATGCGTGTTGCCCCGCCCCGCGAACTTGCGCTCCGCCTCGCGCACCACGACGCGAGCGTCGATCGCCACCACACCGTTTTCATCGGCGAGCAGCGGATTGACGTCGAGCTCGCGGATCTCCGGCAGATCGGCCGCCATCTGCGACAGCTTCACCAGGGTCAGCGCCACCGCGCTGCGCTTGACTTCGGGCACGTCCCGATAGGCGCCGAGCAGCTTGGAAACCCGGGTGCGTCCGATCAGCGATTCCGCGAGTGGCAGGTCGAGCGGCGGCAGCGCCAGCGAGCGGTCGTCGATCAGTTCGACCCCCGTGCCGCCCTGGCCGAAGGCGATTACCGGACCGAAGGTCGGGTCGTCGGCGATGCCGATGGTCAGTTCGCGCGCCTTCGGCCGCAGGATCATCGGCTGCACCATCACGCCGTCGAGCCGTGCATCGGGCCGCAGCCTGGCGGCGCGCGCCAGAATCTCGTCGACCGCGACGCGGACCGCTTCGACGCTGGTGAGGTTGAGCACGACGCCGCCGATGTCCGACTTGTGCGGAATGTCGCGCGACAGCACCTTCACCACCACGGTGACGCCCTGCGACAGGAACGACGACGCCCACGACACCGCTTCCTCGGCATTGGTGGCCGCCAGCGTCGGAATCATCGGGATCTGATACGCCGCGAACAGACCGCTGATCTCCAGCGGATCGAGCCAGGAACGCTTCTCGCGGAGCGCTTTCTCGACGATCGCGCGGGCGCTCTCGGTGTCCGGGTCGAAATCCTTCGGCAGGCTGGGTGGCACTTCGGTGAGAAGCTGCCCCGCCTCGCGGTAGCGCACCATGTTCATGATGCTGCGGACAGCGTCGTCCTCGGTCGGATAGTTCGGGATCGAGGCCGCGTCGAAGGCGTGGGTGACAGCCTCCTCGGCGCCGACCCAGACCGCGAACACCGGCTTGAACAGCGTGCGGCGAACGCGTTCCTCGCCGACCACGCGGATCACTTCGCGGGCGATGTCCCGCGGCGACGCCACCGCGGTCTGCACGTTCATCACCAGGACCGCGTCGTTGTCCGGATCGGCGAGCAGCATCGACAGCGTCGCCGAATAGCGCTCGGCGTCGGCATCACCGGTGATGTCGATCGGATTGAAGCCGGACCACGAGGTCGGCAGGATCGCGTCGAGCTTCTTGTGCAGATCGGCCGACAGCGTCGCCGGCTCGCCGCCGAGCTCGACCAGCCGGTCGACCGCCAGAATGCCGATGCCGCCGCCGTTGGTGAGGATCGCGACGCGCTTGCCGCGCGGTGCGCTGACCCGGCCGAGCGTCTCGGCGCAGTCGAACAGTTCGCGCAAATCGTACACCCGCAACATGCCGGCGCGGCGGAATGCGGCTTCGTACACCGCGTCGGCGCCGGCGAAAGCGCCGGTGTGGGTCGCCGCCGCCTTGGCGCCGTGCGCCATCCGCCCCGACTTCACCACCACCACCGGCTTGACCCGCGCCGCGGCGCGCGCCGCCGACATGAACTTGCGGGCGTCGGTGACGGCTTCGATGTAGAGCAGGATCGCGCGGGTCTCGAGATCGGCGGCGTAGAAGTCGAGCATATCGGCGATGTCGACATCGAGCTGATCGCCGATCGACACGATGCCGGAGAAGCCGATCTCCTTCACCGCCGCCCAATCCACCATGCCGGCGGCGATCGCGCCGGATTGCGAGATCAGCGCCAGATTGCCCCCGCCCGGCGGCGAAGCTGGCGTTGAGATTGGCGCCCGGGATCATGATGCCGGGACAGTTCGGCCCGATCAGGCGGATGCCGGATTTTCGCGCGGCACGATTCGCCGCTTCGGCGTAGGAGCCTTTGCCGCGCCCCATCTCCGAACTGATGATGATCGCGCCGGCGACGCCGAGCTCGCCGGCCTCGGCGACGACCTTCGCCACCGAACGCGGCGGCGCGGTGATCACGATCAGGTCGGGAACGAACGAAAGCCGCGCGAGGGAATCGACGGTTTTGAAGCCGCCGATCTCCGGATAGCGCGGATTGACGACGCCGATCGCGCCCTTAAATCCCGCCTCGCGCAAATTGGTGAGGATCGCGCGACCGAGTGATGCGGGGCGAGGACTGGCACCGACCACAGCGACCGCACCGGGAGACAGGAGAGTGCTCAATCGATAGGTCGACATCTCACCTCGCCACCGGACGGCCAGCGGCGAACGGCAGCCGTCTCGCGATGCGGAATCCGCGCTCGCACTATGTACGACAGATGCAGCAACAAGCCAACGCCGGCCGGGCGCGGCGGAGAGACGCGTACCGCAGGCCGTCAGCGAACCTTGGTGAAACTCGCAAGCGCCTTGATGACGTCCTCGCGCGAGATGATACCGTCCAGCTTGCGATCAGCGTCGAGCACGGGGATGCTGCGGGTCTGATGCTCGACCATCAACTGCAATACCCGGGTGAGCTTGGTATCGGAGTGCACGTAGAGGAAGTCCGCCGACATGATGTCGCCGACCGTCCGATTCATCAGATCGTCATAGTGCGGCAGCATCTGGGTCGGGTGGAAGGCGAAGCAATTCAGGAAATCGTACTTTGTCACCATGCCGATGACACGCTGATCCTCCACCACCGGATAGGCGTTGAAGTCGTCGTGTTCGAACTTGTCCTCCAGCTCGCGCATGGTCAGTTCACGCGACACGGCCTTCACCGCTCGCGTCATATGGTCGGCAACGGTTGCCTCTAGAAACTTATACAAGACCAGACCCAATCACTCGGAATGTTCACCAACGATTTCCGGCGACCCAATGGCGGCCCTGCTAATCGTCGTGGTGTGCAAATTGACCGCAGCTTTGGCGAATTGAATTGATCAAGGTCAAACAGGCGGCAATTCGGCCGCCGCTTGTTTTTTGTACAACAATCCTCATGAATTCACCGGTCGGATCTGGTGTCGGGGACCGCAACCTGTGTGCATCCTCGAACTGTTCTCAAATCCCCAAGTAGCAGCGGTTGCGATGACAGAGCCCAAGACCGAGCCCGCCGTCTCCCAGCAGGAAGTGCTCGGTTTCCTCGGCGGCCTGCGATGCCCCGACGGCAGTCCCGTGGTGCAGATCGACACCCACGGCGCCGCCGTCTTCCTGCAGGGGAACCGGGTGCTGAAGATCAAGCGAGCGATCAAGTTCCCGTTCCTCGACTATTCGACGCTGCAGAAGCGCCATCGCGCCTGTGAGCAGGAACTCGCGGTGGGGCGACGATTCGCGCCCGCGATCTATCGCCGGGTGGTCCCGATCTGCCGATCAGTCAGCGGCGCGTTGGAAATCGACGGGGACGGGCCCGTGGTCGAATGGGCGGTCGAGATGAGCCGGTTCGACGAAAGCAGGACGCTGGATCATCTCGCCAGCGCCGGCCCGCTCGGCTCCGAACTGGTCGACGCGATCGCCGATGCAATCGCGGCCTCGCACCGTGCAGCGCCGCTGGCCGCCACCGCGCCGTGGATCGCCTCGATCGAGCCGATCCTGGCCGACAACAGCAGCGAACTCGCCGACGGCGGGTTCGACGCGGAACACGTCGCGGCCATCGATCAGAGCAGCCGCACCGCGCTCGCGAAGTTGCGCGGATTGCTGGAACGGCGCGGCGCCGCAGGGTTCGTGCGGTGGTGCCACGGCGATCTTCACCTCGCCAATATCGTTGTGATCGACGACAAGCCGACATTGTTCGACGCGATCGAGTTCGATCCGGCGATCGCGTCGGTCGATGTCCTGTATGACCTCGCCTTCCCGCTGATGGATCTGTTGCACTACGGCCGCGGCAGCGACTCCACACAACTTTTGAACCGCTATCTCGCAGTAACGGCCGACGACAATGTCGATGCGCTGGCGGCGCTGCCACTGCTGCTGTCGATGCGCGCCGCGATCCGCGCCAAGGTGATGCTGGCGCGGCCCGCCGCCGACGAGCCGACCCGGCGCGCCAATCGGGCCGGCGCCGAATCCTATTTCAATCTGGCGCTGAGGCTGATCGCGCCGCCCACTGCCCGGTTGGTCGCGGTCGGCGGCCTGTCGGGAACCGGCAAATCAGTGCTGGCGCGAATGCTCTCCGGCCATGTCGCACCGCTGCCGGGCGCAGTGGTGCTGCGATCGGATATCGTCCGCAAGAGGCTATTCGGCGCGGCCGACACCGAACGGCTGCCGGCCGCCGCCTACGCGGCGGATGTCACCGAGAAAGTGTATCGCAGCCTCGCCGATCGCGCCGGCCAGATCCTGAAGCAGGGACATTCGGTGATCGTCGATGCGGTGTTCTCGAAGCCGGAGGAGCGCCACGCGATCGAAGCCGTCGCGACGGGACACGCCGCCCCGTTCCACGGACTGTTTCTGACTGCGGATATCGGCACCCGGATCGCGCGGGTGGCCGGCCGCGTCGGTGATGCCTCGGACGCGACGCCGGAGATCGTCCGCCAGCAGCAGAGCTACGCCTCCGGTGCGATCGGCTGGACGACGATCGACGCTTCCGGCACTCCGGCCGAGACGCTGGCCCGCGCTCTCACGGCGCTGCCGCAGAACGATCAGGTCTGCAGCACGTAACTGCCCGGCGCCTCGGGCAAAGTCGCGGCATCGGCATCCGGCAGCCCCATCCGCGGCGGTGCGACCAGCTCGCCCGAGCGGGCGCCGAGCCAATGCAGCCATTCGACCCACCACGATCCCTCGGCGTGCGGGGCCTCCTGCAGCCAGTGATCCGGCCCGACATAGGGGCCGTCGGCCTCTTTGGTCATGACCTGATAGCCGTGCGCCTTCGGCGACGGCGGCGAGACGATGCCGGCATTGTGGCCGCCGCCGGTCAGGCAGAAGGTGATCTCGGCATCCGCCAGCAGGTGGATCTTGAAGGTCGATCGCCAAGGGGCGACGTGGTCGCGCTGCGTTCCCACCACGAACATCGGCGTGTGGATGTCGGACAGCGCGATCGGGCGGCCGTCGACGACATAGCGGCCTTCGGCGAGATCGTTGTCGAGGAACAGCTTGCGCAGATATTCGGAATGCATCCGATACGGCATCCGGGTGGCGTCGGCGTTCCATGCCATCAGATCGTTCGGCTCGGAGCGCACGCCCATCAGATAGTCGTGCACCAGCCGCGACCAGATCAGGTCGTTGGAGCGCAGCATCTGGAATGCGCCGGACATCTGGGTGGTGTCGAGCACGCCGCGGTTCCACATCATGTCCTCGAGGAACGCGACCTGACTCTCGTTGATGAACAAGGTCAGTTCGCCGGCCTCGGTGAAATCGGTCTGTGCGGCGAACAGCGTGATCGATTTCAACCGGTCGTCGCCGTCGCGCCCCATCGCCGCGGCCGCGATCGACAGCAGCGTGCCGCCGAGGCAATAGCCCGCCGCATGGATCGGGCGTCCCGGCAGGATGGCGCCGATGCTGTCGAGCGCCGCCATCACGCCGAGGCGGCGATAGTCTTCGAGCGAGACATCGCGATCCGCGGCGGTCGGATTGCGCCACGAGATCATGAACACGGTGTAGCCCTGCCCGGTGAGATACTTCACCAGCGAATTGTGCGGCGACAGGTCGAGGATGTAGTACTTCATGATCCAGGCCGGCACGATCAGGACCGGCTCGGGCCGCACCGCTTCGGTCGCGGGCGCGTATTGGATCAGCTCGATCAGCTTGTTGCTGTACACCACCTTGCCGGGGGTGACCGCGACATCCTTGCCGACGACGAAATCGTGCTTCGGCTCGTGCGCCATCAGCTCGAGCAGATCCTCCCACCAGTTGCGGAAGCCGTCGGCGAGGTTGCGACCTTCGGTGGCCACGGTGCGGCGAAGCACTTCTGGATTGGTGAGGGCGAAGTTCGACGGCGCCCACACGTCGAGCATCTGCCGGGTGGCGAATTCGACGATCTTCTCGTTCTGCTCCGAGACCCCGCGAATGTTGGTGGTAGCGTCGTGCCACCACTGCTCGGCCAGCAGAAATCCCTGCGCCATCATGTTGAACGGCGGCTCGCGCCATTCCGGCGCACTGAAGCGGCGATCCTGCGGTTGCGGAGCGATCAGCGACCACGGCGCGGTCTGGCCGATCGAGGCTTCGGCGAGCTGCGTCCCACGGCGCAGCGCATCGCTGACGAGATCCATCCGCTGCGTCGGTGCCCAGAACAGATGCGACAGCCAGTCGAAATAGGCGAGCGTCAGCGCCGTCGGCGACAACCCGCCGGTCAGCGGCGCCAGTGTCGCATGCAGAGTGCGGTCGCTGTCGCTCGGACCGAGGTGCCTGGCGGGCGGCTGAATTTGCTGGGAAGCGGCACTCGGCGCCGGCGGAGAAGTCTGCAACATCATCACCTCGTCGCGGTCGTCGCGCGGAAACGCCGGCACGGCCTGTGGCTAGTTTCGCCCGCCCGATGGCAATTCGGTACGCCCCCTGCGCTTCACATATAGGACGACCAAGATGTCATCATGCAGTCATCCGCCGCTTCTGGAGTTGGCCGCCCGCGAAAATGGTTAAGTCGTGGTAGCGGAGCCGGATGCGAAGCCTCGCATCCGGCTCGAACCGCGCGCTTGACCTTGCTCAAACCGCGGATAGGAGCTGCCAGCCCCGTCGATTTCCCTAGCGTGCCAGGAACGCGCAGCGCGAGGTCTGCTCCAGCAGATGCTGGGTGACACCGCCGAGGATCCATTCGCGGAAGCGCGAACGTCCATAGGCTCCGGCAACCACGACCCCGGCGCCCACCCGGCGGGCGACGTCGGTGATCTGTCGCGACACCTCGCCGGCCGGCTCTGGCACCTCGCCGACCGCGTGAATGCGGTGCCGCGACAGCCAGTCGACGACATCGTGCACGCCGGCGAGCGCGGCGGCGCGGCCGTCGTCCTCCTCGCTCTCGACGATCTCGACGACGGTGACGCGGCTGGCCTGGCGCAGCAGCGGCAGCGACGCCACGATCGCGCGCCGCGCCTCCGGATTGTCTTTCCATGCCACCAGCACGCTCGACAGATCGATCCGGCACACATTGGGCGGCACCACCAGCAGCGGGCGGCCGATCTCCATCACCAGATCGGCCGGGTCGGCCACCGCGAACGGATCGCTCAGGATGCTCGGCGCACCGGCACCGCACACCACGAGGTCCGCGGCACGCGCCTGCTGCACGATGTAGCGCGACGGCTGCTCGATCGCGCTGCGCCATTCCAGCTCGCGGGTATGCCCGCTCATGGCGTGGCGGAATTCGGCCTCCAGCTCGGCGAGCCGCTGTTTGATGGTCGCCAGTCCCTGCATCATCAGCCGCTCGGCCTGCGGTCCGGACATGTAGTAGACCGGCGGACTGAGTTCGGACGCCGCGATACCAAGCAGGCGCGACTCGGCCCTTTCAGCCAGCTCCGCCGCGATGCTGAGACGACACGCGTTGGGCTGGTCGAACGCGAGCGCGACCATCACCGTCGAGTATGTCATCAGCGCCTCCCCGGAACCATCGCGGCAATCACAACGCGAACGCAGCCGCCGTTCGCCGCTTGCGGCCGCTGCAACGATTTCATGATCACGCCGCAGACCGCCGCGATACGATGAGCTAGATCAAAGTAACCCGCCGACGCGGCCATATATTCCGCTCCGATCACGATCACGATCACGATCACGGGAACGATCGAAGCGGGAGTGCTTTGCAATGCCGAGTGACATCGTCGTCCACATCCCGGCCGATCGACCGGCCGACGGTGTCGTCGCCTGCGCCGTCTCGGTCGCCAAAGCGTTCGACGCGCATCTGGACGGCATCGTCTGCACCTATCAGCCGATCAATCCGGCCATCATGGTCGGCGCCTCGGCGGCGTACTACGCCGCCGCCACCCAGCACAACACCGACTCCGACGAAGCCGCCGCCCGGCTCGATCAGTTCGAGATCGCCGCGCGCGCCGCCGGCGTGACCCACGGCGCGCGCTCGATCTGCGATACGCCGGTGCTGGCCAATCAGGCGCTGTCGGAAATCTCGCGGCTGTACGATCTCACCGTACTGATGCAGCCGGACCGCGCCAGGCCCGGCCATCAGGATCCGCTGCCGGAAGCCGTGCTGTTCAGTTCCGGCAAGCCGATGCTGATGGTGCCCTATATCCACACCGGCCCGCTCGCCTTCGACCGCGTGCTGATCTGCTGGGACGGCGGGCGTCCCGCGGCGCGCGCGGTTCACGACGCCATGCCGTTCCTCGGCCGGGCGCAGACCATCGACGTCGTCGCCGTCAACGAGGACGAGGATGTCGTTGGGCAGGCCTCGTCGAACGCCCTGCTGGCGCATCTGCTGCGTCACGATCTGGCCGCGACCGGCCATCAGCTCACCGCCGCTCCCGGCAACATCCACAACACCATCCTGTCGTTCGCCGCCGACAGCGGCGCCAACCTGCTGGTGATGGGCGGATACGGCCATTCGCGGCTGCGCGAATTCATCCTCGGCGGCGTCACCCGAGGCATCTTCAAGTCACTGACCTTGCCCGCGCTGATCTCGCACTGACGCGACGCGGGAGGGACGGCGACACAACCAACCACGGCGCGACCCGCGTGGCGCTGCGGGATCGGACGCGGCAAAGGGGAGACGGAAAATGCGCGCTCATCAGATCATGACGCGGCAGGTGGTGACGATCGGACCCGAGGCCTCGATCGTAGACGCCGCCAACGCGATGATCGACAATCACATCAGCGGCCTGCCGGTCGTCGACGACGACGGCAAGCTGATCGGGATCATTTCCGAAGGCGACTTCATCCGCCGCGCCGAGATCGGCACCGAACGCAAGCGCGGAAGGTGGCTGCGGATGCTGCTCGGCCCCGGCACCTGCGCCGGCGACTTCGTCCACGAGCACGGCCGCAAGGTCGGCGAGGTGATGACCCGGCACCCCTATACGGTGACCGAGGAAACCTCGATCGAGACCATCGTCAAGCTGATGGAGAAGCATCACGTCAAGCGTTTCCCGGTGATGCGCGGCGATCTGTTGGTCGGCATCGTCACCCGCAAGAATCTGTTGCGCGCGGTCGCCGATTTGGCGCGTCAGGCTCCCGAGCCGAACGCGGCGGACGACAAGATCCGTGACCGGATCATCGCCGAGATCGATCGCAACGACTGGCGCCCGTTCGGCCTCAGCGTGCTGGTGCGGGACGGCGTGGTGCACCTCAACGGCGTGATCACCGAGGAGCGGTCCCGGCAGGCCGCGATCGTGGTCGCGGAGAACGTCTGCGGGGTGCGCGAGGTGCATGATCACCTGTGCTGGGTGGACACCATGTCGGGCTTCTACCTGAATTCGCCGGAGGACGACCGGGCCGCCAAGAAAGCGAGCTGAACTCCCCAGCGACCCGAGTGTTATTGTGTTCCTGGCAGGAGGCGGGCGACCTGCTCGCCGAGGCTGGTGATTCCGCGCTGGTTCGCCGTGTTGCGGATCGGAATGCCGTCGTGTTAAGAGCGGCAAAGAGAGCATTTCAGGCGTCGCGTGACCGAACCAGCCCCACCGTCGACCGAACTCCTTGCGCGTGATCGCCGTTTGCAGCAGGGCATCGACGGGTACGGCGTCGGCACTTGGGAGCTCAATCTCGCCACCCGGGAATTGGCCTGTTCGGCGACCGCGCGCAAGCTGTTGGGCGTGCCGGCCGACGCTCCCCTCACCTACGACACCTTCATCTCCCTGGTCGATCCAGACGATCGGGAGCAAATTGCCCTCGCACTGCAGCAATCAATCGAGCACGGCGACAAGATCGACGTGATGTACCGGGTGGCGGAGAAAGACCGTCCCAGCCATTGGCTGCGCGCCCGCGGCGGCATCGTCCACGAGGACGGTGCCTCCTATCTTTGCGGCATCGTGCTCGACATCGATCAGCAGAAGGTGCTCGAGCAGGAGCTTCGGCTGCAACAGGGGCAGCTCCGCTCGATCCTCGACACAGTGCCGGACGCGATGATCCTGATCGACGGCCGTGGCATCATGCGTTTCTTCTCGCGCGCGGCGGAGCGGATGTTCGGCATGTCCGAGCGCGAAGCGATCGGACAGAACATCAGCGTGTTGATGCCCCGCCCCGACGCCACCCGCCACGACCAGTATATCGACCGCTACAACGTCTCCGGCGAGCGCCACATCATCGGCATCGGCCGGATCGTCACCGGCCAGCGCAAGGACGGCAGCACGTTTCCGATCCACCTGTCGATCGGCGAAATGGAATCCGGCGGCGAGCGCTATTTCACCGGCTTCATCCGCGATCTCACCGAGTATCAGCAGACCCAGGCGCGGCTGCACGAGTTGCAGGCGGAACTGGTGCACGTCTCGCGGCTGACCGCGATGGGCGAGATGGCCTCGGCGCTGGCGCACGAATTGAACCAACCGCTGTCGGCGATCAGCAACTACATGAAGGGCTCGCGCCGGCTGCTCGCCGGCAGCACCGATCCCAATACCGTCAAGATCGAGAGCGCGATGGAGCGCGCCGCCGAGCAGGCGCTGCGCGCCGGCCAGATCATCCGGCGGCTGCGCGATTTCGTCGCGCGCGGCGAATCCGAGAAGCGGGTCGAAAGCCTCGCCAAGCTGATCGAGGAGGCCGGCGCGCTCGGGCTCACCGGTGCCCGCGAACAGGGCGTGGTGCTCCGCTTCAATCTCGATCCGGCGCACGATCTGGTGCTGGTCGACCGGGTCCAGATCCAGCAGGTTCTGGTCAATCTGTTTCGCAATGCGCTGGAAGCGATGGCGAATTCCGCTAAGAAGGAATTGTCGGCGGCCAACGCCCGCGTCGCCGACGACATGGTCGAGGTTACTGTCTCGGATACCGGCAGCGGTCTGCCGGAGCAGGTCAAGGCCAAGCTGTTTCAGACGTTCTTCACCACCAAGGAAACCGGAATGGGGGTCGGACTTTCGATCAGCCGTTCGATCATCGAGGCGCATGGCGGCCGGATGTGGGCAGAAACCAACAGCGCCGGCGGCGCGACGTTCCGTTTCACGCTGCCGCTGGCGCCCGTCGGGGATATGACTGATGCCTAAGGGAACCGTGCATGTGATCGACGACGACCTGGCGATGCGGGAATCGATCGAATTCCTGCTCGGCTCGGCCGGCTACGAGGTCAGGCTGTACGAATCCGCACAGGCGTTTCTCGACGAGCCGGAGGTCGAGTTCGGCTGCATCCTGTCCGACGTGCGGATGCCCGGCATCGACGGTCTCGACCTGCTGAAGCGGCAAAAGGCAGCCGGCAGCAAGCTGCCGGTGCTGATCATGACCGGCCACGGCGACGTGCCGCTCGCGGTCGAAGCGATGAAGCTCGGCGCCTCTGACTTCATCGAGAAGCCGTTCGACGACGATCGCCTGATCGGACTGATCGAACTGGCGCTGAAGCAGGCGCAGGAAGGCGCCAGGAGCGAAGCGGTTACGCAGGACATCGCGCTGCGGATCCAGTCGCTGAGCCCGCGGGAACGCCAGGTGATGGACGGCCTGGTCGCCGGCATGTCGAACAAAGTGATCGCCCGCGAGTTCGATATCAGTCCGCGGACCATCGAGGTCTATCGCGCCAATGTGATGACCAAGATGCAGGCCTCGAGCCTGTCGGAACTGGTCCGGATGGCGATGCGCGGCGGCGTCATCAAGGATTGAGACAAATCAAAACGCCCCCTCGGCCAGCCCCTATGGTTCGAGGATGCAATCGTTCACAGCCGTCTTCGGCGCGTGAGGTAGGTGATGCCAGGCGCGTCGGCGAAAACCATCGTTTATGTAGTCGACGACGATCAGGGCGTGCTGGGATCGCTGCGCTTTCTGCTCGAGACTGACGGCTTCGCGGTGCGCACCTTCCGCAGCGGTCCGGCGCTGCTCGACGCCATCGATCAGGGCCCGGTCGACTGCATCGTGATCGACTACAAGATGCCCGGCATGAACGGGATCGATCTGGCCCGCGGACTCCGCGAGCGCAATGTGCGCGCCCCGATCGTGATGATCACCGGATACCCCGACGAGACGATTTCCAGCCGCGCCAGCGTGGTCGGCGTGCAGCATGTGGTGGTGAAACCGCACCTGGAAGAAAGCCTGGTGTCGCACATTCGCGCCGCCCTGCAGGAGAGCGGCGCCGCGGCCTGACGTGGCCTGCATCAAACACCTCCACCTCCCTTAAGTTCTTGTTAAGACTTCGGATTTCCCCTAAGGCCACAACCCCGCGCCTACGTAAACCTACTTAGGGGAACCCACTTAAGATATGGAGCGAAATACCTCGCCCTCGGAATCTTCCGTACAACCCAGGCCATCCGATCCATAGGAGATGGCCAGATGCTGAACCAGTCGCTCAGGACCCCCGCCACCGCCACTGCCCCGATTGATCCTTCCTGTTCCACGGCCGAGCAGTTCTTCGCGACCACTGGCCACGCCGGCCTGATCGCCTCGGAATTCGCCTACAAGAAGGAAGAAGAGATCTACGGCGAGGACGAGCCGTCCGAGTACGTCTACCAGGTCGTGTCCGGCGCGGTGCGCAGCTACAAGCTGCTGTCCGACGGCCGCCGCCAGATCGGCGCCTTCTATCTTCCCGGCGACGTGTTCGGGCTGGAGTCGGGACCGACCCATCGCCTTACCGCCGAAGCCATCGTCGACACCACCGTCCGCCTGATCAAGCGCCGCAGCCTCGAACAGGCGGCCGCCACCGACGTCAACATCGCCCGCGGCCTGTGGTCGATGACCGCCGGCGAGCTGCGCCACGCCGAAGACCATATGCTGCTGCTCGGCCGCAAGAATGCGATGGAGCGGGTCGCCAACTTCCTGCTGGAAATGGACCGCCGCCTCGCCGTCGCCGGCATGATGGCGCTGCCGATGTGCCGCCGCGACATCGGCGACTATCTCGGCCTGACCCTCGAAACCGTCTCCCGCGCGCTGTCGCAGCTTCAAAGCAAGGGCATTCTCGGCTTCTCCGGCGCCCGCCAGATCGAACTGCGCAATCGCGCCCAGCTTCGCAATCTCGACGCCTGAGTCAGCCTCGGCGGCTCACCCGCCGCAGAATCTCTTTCATCGGATCGGACAGAGAGGTCACCAGCAATGGTGGCCTTTTCTGTTTGGAGCAGTGCCGGCGCGACGTCATGCCCCGCCCTCGTCATGGAAGAATTTTCTCTTTCATCCCGTGGTTGGCGAGGAAGGAACATATCGAGACCGCGTTGTCGCCGATAAGGAGATTTCTATTTCACATGATCGATTGACTTGGAGGATGTGCGCCGTCCTGATGAACGCCCGCTGACCTGCGTCGCCGTCACGATCGCGGTCACAGCCCGGCTCTCATTGCCCGAAGGATGTCGCCATGACCCAGAAGCTCCACCCCGAAACTCTCCTGCTGCATGCCGGCTGGCGCGCCGACCCTTCGACCGGCTCGGTCGCTGTGCCGCTGTTCCAGACCACCTCGTATCAGTTCCGCGATACCGAGCACGCCGCGAACCTGTTCGCGCTGAAGGAACTCGGCAACATCTACACCCGGCTCGGCAATCCGACGACTGACGTGCTGGAGCAGCGGGTGGCGGCGCTGGAAGGCGGCGTTGCGGCGCTGGCGGTGGCGTCGGGCCAGGCGGCGTCGGCCTACGCAATCCAGAATCTCGCGCGGGTCGGCGACAACGTGGTGTCGTCGACCGACCTTTATGGCGGCACCTGGAATCTGTTCGCCAATACCCTGAAGGACCAGGGCATCGAGGTCCGCTTCGTCGATCCGTCCGACCCGCAGGCGTTCGAGCGTGCCACCGACGAGCGTACCCGCGCCTACTACGCCGAGACGCTGCCGAACCCGAAGCTGGCGGTGTTTCCGATCGAGGAAGTCGCCGCGATCGGCCGCCGCCACGGCATTCCGCTGATCGTCGACAACACCGCAGCCCCGCTCTTGGTAAAGCCGCTGGAGCACGGCGCCGCGATCGTGGTGTATTCGGCGACCAAATATCTCGGCGGCCACGGCACCTCGATCGGCGGCATCATCGTCGACGGCGGCAATTTCCCGTGGGAGCAGTTCCCGCAGCGCCAGCCGGCGCTGAACACGCCGGACCCGAGCTATCACGGCGCGGTCTGGGTCGATGCGGTGAAGCCGATCGGCCCGGTCGCCTACATCATCAAGGCGCGCACCACGCTGCTACGCGATCTCGGCGCGGCGCTGTCGCCGTTCAACGCTTTCCAGATCATCCAGGGCCTGGAAACGCTGCCGCTGCGGATCGAGCGTCACGTCGCGAATGCCCAGAAGGTCGCCGACTATCTGGAGAAGCGCCCCGAAGTCGTGAGGGTGATCCATCCGTCGAAGCAGACCGGCCTCGCCCGCGAACGCGCCGAGAAGTATCTGAAGGGCAAGTTCGGCGGTCTGGTCGGCTTCGAGCTCGCCGGCGGTCGTGAGGCCGGTCGTAAGTTCATCGACGCGCTGGAGCTGCTCTATCACGTCGCCAATATCGGCGACGCGCGTAGCCTTGCGATCCACCCGGCCTCGACCACCCATTCGCAGCTCTCCACCGAAGAGCAGCTCGCGACCGGCGTATCGGACGGCTACGTGCGGCTGTCGATCGGGCTCGAGCACATCGACGACATCCTCGCCGACCTCGACCGCGGTCTCGCGGCCGGACGACTGGCGAACGCGGCGTAACGCACAAAGCTGTAGGGTGGGTTAGTACTACTGCGTCATAAATTTCGCCGCCGGCTTGATGCTGCGGCGAGGCCACAACAGGGGCATCGCGGCAGGGTTTTGGCAAGTGCGCGGATCAGGCGCAGACGCATGGTTGCGATCGAGTTCG
>NZ_QPFS01000052.1:0-31445 GCF_010906995.1 Rhodopseudomonas sp. WA056
CACGATCGGCAACCGGCCAGTGAATTCGGCGCTGTCGCCGAGCGAGCGGGCCAGAGCGGCGCGGTCGCCGGTATCGAGCAGTTCGAGATTGCGGCCGATCGCATCCGCCGCATCGCTGGCATCGGTCGCGCGCGCGTAGGCGGCATTGGCGAAGCTGAGTGTACCGTCGGCGCGGCGGGTCCAGATCGGCCAGGGCGCCGCGGTGGCGAAGCCGCGCAGCATCTCGGTTTCTTCCTGCAGCGCCTTGAAGCGCCGCGTCATGTCTGCGAGCTCCCGGCGGACGCCACTCAGCTCGCGGATGCGGACGACGGCCTGACCGCCCACCGCACGCCCCATCGCCTCGATCGACCGGCCGTTCGAGGTGACGAGTTGCAACAGAAAGCCTTCACCCTTGTCGAGCAGCGCATCGACGGCGTGGTCCATCTGCAACGCCGGCTCCGGCGGCAGCCAGGTTCCGAAGGCGAGGATGCGCTGCGGCTGGCGACTCTGGGGTTCGGCGGGCAGAAACAGTGCGGTGTCGCCGCTGATCCGCGGCCGGCTGTCACCGGCGATCCAGGAAATCAGCACCTGCGGCTCGGCGAACAGCAACGCCTGGAAGCGATCCGACTCGGCCTGCAGTCCCTGCAGGTCGGCCCGCAGCCCGGCCTCGCGCGCCGCCGCGCGTTGCCGCGTCCGCACCAGCATGATCGCCGACATCACCGAAAAGCCGAGCGCCGCGAGCGCGATGATCAGCGTCATCATCTCGTGGCGGTTCAGATCCAGCAGCAGCGACGAGGTGATGGCGGCCAAGTGATCGTCTGCGGCTCGCGCCGGCGACGACGCGACCATCACTGCCGTCCCAGCCAAACCATGCACCAGGGAGGTGCACGACAGACTGGTCCGACGTATGGACCCCAATACGCCTGACATCGATTGCCCCAAACCGCACGGCGCAACTCACAAGCCGCGCCATAGCCGAATCAAGCGACATTATCGCCATCGCGACTCGGCGGGTAAGAGTCCAGACCGTGAACGGAGACGCGACCGTTCGTAAACGGACGGTTTATATTTTCCGACAGCAATTCCGGCCGCGCTTGACACTAAATCTAGTGGAGTCGCGGAAGTAGCACCTCAACGCAAATCGCTACTCAGCGGCCGGTCGAGCCGAAACCGCCGGCCCCGCGACCGCTCTCCGGCAGTGCCTCGACCGCGACGAACTCGGCGCGGCTGACCGGCGCGATCACCATCTGGGCGATCCGCTCGCCGCGCCGGATGGTGAACGGCCCGCTGCCGTGATTGATCAGCAGCACGCCGATTTCGCCGCGATAATCGGCATCGATCGTGCCCGGCGCGTTCAGCACGGTGACGCCGTGCCTGGCGGCGAGGCCCGAACGCGGCCGAACCTGGGCCTCGTAGTTTTGCGGGAGCGCGATGGTGAGACCGGTGGGAACCAGTACGTAGCAGCCGGGCTGGAGCGTCAGCGGCGCATCCTGCGGGACGGCGGCAATCAGGTCGAGCCCGGCGGCGTGCGCGGTCTGATACTCCGGCAGCGGCAGGCCTTCGCCGTGCGGCAGGTGGCGAATCGAAACGGTGATCACTTGGGTCATGCGGGAACTGCCATGGTTTGGGCGATCCGCGCCACCAGCGCGGTCGCGACTTCGTCCTTGGTCATCAGCGGCCACGATTCGAGATCGGTGGCGGCACCGTGGCGCATCAGCAGATGCACGGTGTTGCGGTCGCCGCCCATCACTCCGGTGGCCGGCGAGACGTCGTTGGCGACGATCCAGTCGCAGCCCTTGCGGGCAAGCTTTGCGGTCGCATTGTCGATCAGGTTCTCGGTCTCGGCCGCAAAGCCGATCACCAGCGGTGGCCGGCTTTCGGTCAGTTTCGAGATCGTCGCCAGGATGTCGGGGTTTTCGGTGAGCTGCAGCGGCGGCGGCCCGCCGGCGCCCTTCTTCAGCTTCTGCTCGCCTTCGGCCGCAACCCGCCAGTCAGCCACCGCGGCGGCGAAAATCGCCACATCCGCCGGCAACGCGGATTGGACGGCAGCAAGCATCTCGCGTGCCGACTCCACCCGGGTGAGATCAACATCTGCCGGCGCCCGCAATTCGACCGGACCAGAGATCAGAGCGACCTCCGCGCCGGCGGCGGCAGCAGCCGCTGCGATCGCGTAGCCCTGTTTGCCGGACGAGCGATTGGCGATGTAGCGCACCGGATCGATCGGCTCGTGGGTCGGGCCTGCGGTGATCAGCACGCGCTTGCCGAGCAGCGGCTTCGGCGGCCGCGGCCGCCACAGCGCTTCGGCCGCGGCCGCAATCTCGATCGGCTCCGCCATCCGGCCGACCCCCGCCTCGCCGCGCTCGGCCATCTCGCCGGCATTGGGGCCGACCATCGCGACGCCGTCCTGCCTGAGCTGAGCGACGTTGCGCCGGGTCGCGGCGTTGTTCCACATCAGCGGATTCATCGCCGGCGCCAGCAGGATCTGGCGATTGGTGGCGAGCAGGATCGCGGTCGCAAGATCGTCCGCATGGCCGCCGGCGATCTTGGCCATCAGGTCGGCGGTTGCGGGCGCGACGACGATCAGGTCGCAGTCGCGCGCCAGACGGATGTGTCCGGCATCGAACTCGCTCGCAGGATCGAACAGATCGGTGTAGCAGCGCTGATGCGACAGCGCGCTCGCGGTCAGCGGCGTGACGAATTGCTGCGCGGCCTTGGTCAGCACCACGCGGACATCGGCGCCGCGCTCCTTCAGCCGGCGGATCAGGTCCATCGCCTTGTAGGCCGCGATGCCACCGCCGACGATCAGCGTCACCCGCGCCCCATCCGGCTGCGACTGGAGACGCGCGCCATCCGGCGGATCATCGGGCGCCGGGGCGGGGGAAACGGACAGCTCGGCGGAGGCGGGCTCCGCGAAGCCGAGCCGCTTGTGGCAGGCATCGCGCAGGATGACCCGAACCTCGTCTTCCATCGAACGGCCGTTGGCGGCCGCGCGCTGGCGCAGTTCGGCTTTGAGCACGTCGTCGAGCTTGCGGATCGTCAGATTGGCCATGCGGAAAGGCTAATCGACGCCCGCATTGCATTCAAGAGATGAATGCAATGCGATCAGATCATCCGCGACAGCGCGATCAGCACGCCGATGAAGGTTGCGGCGATCACCCAGAGCGCCACCGTTCGGCCGCGGGTGCGGCCACGCTCATTGCGGCCGATCGCGGCGATGGTCTCCGGCGCCAGCACCAGGCCGTCCTTGGTCATGACCTCGAGCTGGTTCAACACCGTGACGGCACGCGACACGATGGTCGGCAGGCCGCTCAGGGTGTGACCGAGCTCACCAGCGCCGGCGAGCGCGCCCTCGACCTTGCCGATCGGGCCCAGATTGCGCTGGATCCATTCGCGCACCACCGGATCGGCAACCTTCCAGATGTCGAGCTTGGGATCGAACGATCGGGCCACGCCTTCGACCACCACCATGGTCTTCTGCAGCAGAATCAGCTCCGGCCGGGTCCGCATGTCGAACAGGCCGGTGACCTCGAGCAGCAGCGTCAGCAGCTTGGCCATCGAGATTTCTTCGGCCGTGCGATTGTGGATCGGCTCGCCGATCGCACGGATCGCTTGCGCGAAATTCTCCACCGAGTGATGCGGCGGCACGTAGCCGGCTTCGAAATGCACCTCGGCGACGCGGCGATAATTACGGGTGATGAAGCCGAGCAGGATTTCGGCGAGGAATCGCCGCTCGTTCGGCAACAACCGCCCCATGATGCCGAAATCGACCGCGACCAGGCGCCCGTCGCTGCCCAGGAACAGATTGCCGGGATGCATGTCGGCATGGAAGAAGCCGTCGCGCAGCGCGTGGCGCAGGAAGCTCTGGATCACCTTGCGGCCGAGCTCGACGGTGTCGACATTTGCGGCCTGGAGGCGGGCGTGATCGTTGAGCGGGATGCCGTCGATCCACTCCATCGTCAGCACGTTGTGGGTGGTGCGATTCCAGTCGACGGTGGGGACGCGGAAGTCCGGATCGTCCTTGGTGTTCTCGGCCATCTCGGACGCCGCGGCCGCCTCCAGCCGCAGGTCCATCTCCATCGCGACCGAGCGCGACATGGTGTTGATGACTTCGACCAGCCGCAGCCGACGCGCTTCGGCCGAATAGATTTCCGCCTTCTCGGCCACATAGAAGAAGTCGGACAGATCGCGCCTGAACCGCGCCGACACGTTCGGCCTCAGCACCTTGACGGCGACCTGCTTGCGCACCCCGTCGACCTCGATCTCGCCGCGATGCACCTGGGCGATCGAGGCGGCCGCGACCGGCGCGCTGAGGCTGACGAACACGTCACGAACCGGGCGTTCCAGCGAGGCGGCGATCGCCTGCTCGGCCTCCTCCTGCGAAAACGGCGGCAGCCGGTCCTGCAGGCTTTCCAGATCGCGCGCCATCGCCACACCGACCACGTCGGGACGGGTGGCGAGGAATTGTCCGAGCTTGAGATAGGCCGGGCCGAGGCGGGTCAGCGCCCGCGACAGCCGCGGCCCGGACTTGGCGCCGCCGCGCTCGATCAGCCGCGCCAGCCGCACCGGCACTTGGCCGGCCGGCGGAATCAAACCCGGATCGACAACGCCGAACACGCCCTCGCGCGCGAACACGAAGGCGGCGCGGCCGAGCCGCGCCAGATGAGTGAGTGCTGCGATCACAAACGCCAGCCCGAATGCAGCGCGACGATGCCGCCGCTCATCACCTGCCAGTTGGCGCGCGCGAAGCCGGCGTCACGCATCATCTCGGCGAAATCATACGGCTTGGGGAATTTGCGAATCGATTCGACCAGATACTGGTAGCTCTCGGCATCGCCGGTGACGACGCGGCCGATCTCCGGGATCACCTTGAACGAGAACAGATCGTACAGCTTCGACAGGCCCGGCACGTCGACCGACGAGAACTCCAGGCACAGGAAGCGGCTGCCCGGCTTCAGCACCCGATAGGCTTCCTTCAGCGCCAGATCGATCCGCGGCACGTTCCGGATGCCGAACGCGATGGTGTAGGCATCGAAGCTGCGGTCGTCGAACTGCAGGTTCTCGGCGTTGCCCTCGACGAAATCGACCTTGTCGTCGAGGTTTCGCTCGACCGCGCGCTGGCGGCCGACTTCGAGCATATCGGTGTTGATGTCGCAGACGGTGGCGTGAAAGCCGGCGCCCGAGGCCTTGGCGGCACGGAACGAGATGTCGCCGGTGCCGCCGGCAACGTCGAGCAGCCGGAACGGCGTGTCGTCACGCGGCGGGTTGAGGGTCGTGATCATCACGTCCTTCCACAACCGGTGCATGCCGCCCGACATCAGATCGTTCATCAGGTCGTAGCGGCCGGCGACGCTGTGAAACACGTCGTTGACCAGCGTCTGCTTCTCGTCCAGCGGAACGTCGCGATAGCCGAAATGCGTGGTCTCGCCCGGCTCAGTCATGCCTTCAACTCCTGCGCGCGGACGGTTTTTCGGGCCGATTGCCGCCCGAAACACGAAAACGGCGGTCCGCGGCGGACCATATAGCGCGCTTGGTGCGGAGGCGCTATCACCTGAATGCCTTAACTGGCTGACGCCACATGTAGAATGCAACGACGGCCGGCGCCGGCCGCAATCGCCGGGTTGTCGCCGCCATGCCTGAAATTCAAGCCAATCGAGTGGCTTAAAGCCCTTTCGAGCGAACCCGATGCCCGAACTCCCCGAAGTCGAGACCGTCCGCCGCGGGCTGCAGCCGGCGATGGAGGGCTTTCGGATCGACCGCGCGGTGGCGCACCGGGAGAATTTGCGGTTTCCGCTGCAGAAGGACTTCGTCGCCCGACTCACCGGCCAGACTGTCACCGGCCTCGGCCGGCGCGCCAAATATCTGCTGGCGGACCTGTCGAGCGGCGACGTGCTGCTGATGCATCTCGGGATGTCCGGCTCGTTCCGGGTGATCGAGGCCGATGGCGAGACCACGCCGGGCGAGTTTCACTATCAGCGCAGCGAGGACCGCACCCACGACCACGTGGTGTTCGAAATGACGTCCGGCGCCCGCATCGTGTTCAACGACCCGCGCCGGTTCGGCTTCATGAAGGTGTTTCCGCGCAGCGAGATCGAAACCGAGCCTCATCTGAAGGGCCTCGGCCCAGAGCCGCTCGGCAACGCATTCGACGCCAACCTTCTGGCGAAGGCCTGCGCCGGCAAGCAGACCAGCCTCAAGGCCGCGCTGCTCGATCAGCGCGTGGTTGCCGGGCTCGGCAACATCTATGTCTGCGAAGCGCTGTTCCGCGCGCGCCTGTCACCCAAGCGCAAAGCCGCGACGCTGGCCAATCGCAAGGAAGAGCCGACCGACCACGCGGTGCGGCTGACCGAGGCGATCCGCGAGGTGCTGGGCGAAGCGATCAAGGCCGGCGGCTCATCGCTGCGCGACCATCGCCAGACCAGCGGCGAGCTGGGCTACTTCCAGCACGCGTTCAAGGTCTACGACCGCGAAGGCGAGCCGTGCCCGAGCTGCGGCGGCACGGTGCAGCGCTTCGTGCAGAACGGGCGATCGACGTTCTGGTGCCCGAAGTGTCAGAAGTGATAGACATGAAGGGAATTCGTTCAATGACTTCTGACGACGCTGGTAGTGAGTCCGCGGGGATTACTTCCGCACGCAGATCACGCGGACGACGCTCGCTTTGGCATCCTTGGCGCTGCCGTCGACCAGCTTCACGCCGACGCTGGCAAGATAGCCGCGCACGGTGTCGGCCGAGATCAGCGCCGCCTGCGGCGCCGCGGCGCTGTCCGCCGGTCCTGCCACCAGCGGCAGACGCAGCGTCGTCAGTCCCGCGAAGCGCCCGTCCGCATCCCGTGCCGGCGCACCGGAAAAGCCGAGGCTCGGCGCCGGCGTCACAGCCAGCCCACCGGCGCTGCCGGCCGGAGTGAGTTGGGCCTTGACCGTGGTGACGGCCGCGCCGCCGCCCTGGCTCTGCGGATCAGCAACGCCGGTGATCTCGACCGCTCCGGGCTTGGCGGAACCGCCGATCGGCAACGGCTTCAGGGCGGACGCACCGTAGATCCGCAGCAGCGCCAGCTCGTGCTCCTTGCTGCGATTGGCCAGATCCGCAGGACCGTAGCCGGCAACAACGATCGACAGACAGCCGTCGACCGCATCGCGATCGGCCAGGATCGCGCCATCTGAGCCGACGACGGTGCCGGTCGAGTACTCGACCTTCTTGCGCGGCGGCGGGCCGGCCTGCGCACCGGCCGGAAACGGATCGTAGGCGCTCGACATCGCGACCACGACCGGCTGCATCGTGCCTTCGGTGGCCTGATCGTACAGCACGGTGAGCAGCCGCACCTCGGCGTTCTTGAAGCTGCCGCGGATGTAGAACTTCTTCTGACCCTGGGTGCCCGACAGCACGAAGAAGTCGGGCCGGACCGCGCTGTATTCGACCTTGCGGCCAGGCTGCTTCTTTTCCTGCTCGGCGAGTTTGGTGATCGAGAGGTCCGCCTCCTTGCGCCGCGACAGCGCGACCTGGATCGTGCCGGTGGAGGAACTCCAGCGGGTGCCGCCGGCATCGGACGCCTGCTGCGGCACCAGTTTGGTCGGCACGCCGAGCCGTGCGCCGGTGACCGGATCGGCCACCAGCTTCCAGCCGACGCTGGCCTGCAGCTTGCGCGCTGCCTGGCCGAGCTGCCCGCGCTCCTGCGGATTGAGCACGCCGGTCGGCTTGTGACCCTGGTTGGTCTGGAACTGCTTGATCGCCGCGATCATCCGATCGGACACCTCGCCGTTGATCAGGCCGTTGTAGTCGCCGGTCCAGGCGAGATCGGACTGGATCGCCTGACGCTCCGCCTGCGCCAGCGTTTTGGCGGTCTCCGCAGGCGTCTGCGCCGCGGGTGGCGCCGCCGTAGTCTGTTTCGGCGCAGCGTGCGCGCCATGCGCCGCCAGGGTGGCGGCACCGGCGACGATCAGGGTTGCAGCCAGCATCGATCTCATGACAATTCCCGAGCAACGTTGCGCCATGCGCAAATAACCATATTCGCTTGGTCGGCGCCAACGCGGCGCCGGTTCGAGGCGTGGCACCCGCGCGACGGCTCGCCCGCCGGACAATTGCCCCTGACTGCGGGAAAGGATGAGCCGGATGCGCGTCGTCCAGATGACGGTGCTAACGCGAGCGCTGAAGTGAAGGATACCATCCGATCATGCTGAGTGCCGAAGAACTCGAACGCTATGCCCGCCACATCGTGCTGCGCGATGTCGGCGGTCCCGGACAGGCGGCACTGAAGAGTGCACGGGTGCTGGTGGTCGGCGCCGGCGGGCTCGGCGCGCCGGTGCTGATGTATCTCGCGGCCGCCGGGATCGGCACGCTCGACATCGTCGATGACGACATCGTCACGCTGTCGAACCTGCAGCGCCAGATCATCCACGCAACGCCGGACATCGGCGCCCGCAAGGCCGACAGCGCCGCGAACCGGATCATGGCGCTGAACCCGCACGTCCGCGTGGTGTCGCACCGGGTGCGGCTCGACGGCTCCAACGCGCTGGCGCTGATCGGCGGTTGCGATCTGGTGCTCGACGGCTCGGACAATTTTGCCACGCGCTATTTGGTGTCGGATGCCTGCTATCTGGCGAAAAAACCGTTGGTCACCGCGGCGCTCGGCCAGTTCGACGGATCGTTGACCACGATCCGCGCCCACGAACGCAACGCCGCGGGCGAGCCCAACCCGACCTATCGCTGCCTGTTTCCCGAACCGCCGCCAGCCGGCACGGTGCCGAGCTGCGAGGAGGCCGGGGTGATGGGGGCGCTCGCCGGCATGCTCGGCTCGATGATGGCCCTGGAAGCGATCCGCGAGATCGTCGGCTTCGGCGAGGGCCTGGTCGGACGGCTGGTGATGATCGACGCCCGCGCGATGCGGTTCGAAACGCTGCGCTACAGCCGCGACCCGCAAAATCCTCTGAATGGCGATGCGCCGACCATCGCCGATCTGAGCCAGCACCTTTGAGCTGCTGCTTGGTCTGAGACCTCCACCACGTTGGCTCTGGACAGTGCGAGCGCTTCGCAGGCATCACTGTTTCGAGCGTCGAAGAATCGGCGATGCGGCGAGGACGGCGGAGGGTCAGACCCAGATGGCGGGCACGGCGAAGCGCGGGCTGTTTTCCGGCGACGGGATCGCGGCGCCGCTGCGGCACGCGCTGTTCCGGCGGATCTGGCTGGCGAGCCTGCTGTCCAATCTCGGCCTGATGATCAACGGCGTCGGCGCCGCCTGGGCGATGACGCAGATGACCGCGTCCGCCGACAAGGTGGCGCTGGTGCAGACCGCCCTGATGCTGCCGATCATGCTGGTGGCGATGCCGGCCGGTGCGATCGCCGACATGTACGACCGCCGCCTGGTGGCGCTGGCAGCGCTCGGCATCGGCCTCGCCGGCGCCACCACGCTTGCGGTGCTGGCGCATCTCGGCCTGGTGACTCCGAACATTCTGCTGCTGTTCTGTTTCGTGATCGGCACCGGCATGGCGCTGTTCGGTCCGTCCTGGCAGGCTTCGGTCTCCGAGCAAGTTCCCGCCGAAACGCTGCCGGCCGCGGTGGCGCTCAACGGCATCAGCTACAACATCGCGCGCAGCTTCGGCCCGGCGGTCGGCGGCATCGTGGTGGCGGCGGCTGGCGCAGTGGCGGCGTTCGCCGCCAATGCGGTGCTGTATCTGCCGCTGCTGATCGTGCTGCTGCTGTGGCGCCGGGAGAGCGAACCGCCGCGGCTGCCGCCGGAGCGGCTGAACCGCGCGATCGTCTCCGGCGTGCGCTACATCACCAACTCGCCGGCGATCCGGATCGTGCTGACCCGCACGCTGGTGACCGGCATCGCCGGCTCTTCGGTGCTGGCCCTGATGCCGTTGGTGGCGCGCGACCTTTTGCACAGCGGAGCCGAGACCTACGGGTTGCTGCTCGGCGCCTTCGGCATCGGCGCGGTGATCGGCGCGCTCAATGTCGGGATCGCGCGGCAGCGCATGAGCAGCGAAGCCGCGGTGCGGCTGTGCGCGCTGATCATGGGCGTGGCGATGGCGGTGATTGCGATCAGCCGATCGCCGCTGCTCACCGCCGCCGCGCTGGTGATCGCAGGCGCAGTGTGGATGCTGGCGATCGCACTGTTCAACATCGGCGTGCAGTTGTCGGCGCCACGCTGGGTCGCAGGACGTTCGCTTGCGGCGTTCCAGGCGTCGATCTCGGGCGGCATCGCGATCGGAAGCTGGGGGTGGGGTCACGTCGCCGACTTGTCCGGCGTCGCGCCGTCGATGCTGCTGTCGGGACTGGCGATGCTGGCTTCTCCAGTGCTCGCCTTCCTGCTCCCGATGCCTCCGGTCGGTCCCCGCGCCGAGGACGCCGAACTGCTCGCGGATCCGGAAGTCAAGCTGGCCCTGACGCCGCGCAGCGGACCAGTGGTGATCGAAATCGAGTACCGGGTCGACGCCGACCAAGCCCGCGCGTTTCACAATTTGATGCAGGAGGTGCAGCTCAGCCGCCAACGCAACGGCGCTTATGGCTGGTCGATCGCGCGGGACATCGCCGATCCCGAATTGTGGACCGAGCGCTATCACTGCCCGACCTGGCTCGATTACTTGCGTCAGCGCAGCCGCTCGACGCAGGACGACCGAATCCTCCACCGCCGTGCGATCGCGTTACATCGCGGACCGGAGCCGATCCGCGTGCGCCGGATGCTGGAACGGCCGTTCGGCTCGGTGAGGTGGAAGGAAGAATCGCCGGACCGCGCCGCCACCGAAGTGCTTCCGGTCGCAGGCGTCAGCGGCGGATCGACGTGATCACAGCCCCGCGACGCTGTGCGAGCGAAGCGCCGCAATCGGTGGCATGCGACGGGGCCTGAATTGCTCCCTCGCGACGCTCTTACAATCCCATGACCGGCTCACTACTGCCCGTGGTCGGCAAGCACCTTGGCGCATTTGGCACTGAGCTTGGCGCGGTTCTGCTGCAGGCAGTTGAGAATCACGCCATCGGACTCGTTCATCACGGCGCGGCACAGCCTTGACACGTCGCGCCCGCAGCCTGGATCCGGCTGCCGTTGCGGTTGCGCTTCTGCGGAGCCGGCAATCAACGCCGCAGCGGCCATCGGGACGATGAACTTGAGCATGTTGGTTTTCCAAATCTGAGCAGATCGTCGAAGCATTTCCTCAATGCCGATCCACGCAACACCGTTCCCGACACGAACTAGCCATCGCCCGGAACGATCACCTTCGGATGGGTCATCTCGACCACCTCCTTGGCCTGATCCGTCAGCACCCGGAATTGAGTCTGCAAAAACTCGGTCTGGATCCGGACGACGTCCTGGAAATCCTTGGCGTGCAGAAGCTGCTGGGAGAAATCGAACGTCGCCTGAACGTTGCGATCGACATAGCCCTTCAGCGCGGTGGCCTGACTGCTCTGGCCCAGAGGCACCACCGACATGCTCTTGCCGATGAACTCGAGGTAGTTGGTCATCGCGCCGCGCGTCTGCTCGAGGTTCTTGGTCATCATATTCAAGATGACGTCGGACGAGTTCTTGTCTGCCATCGCGACCTCCTAGACGCTCCCCGGCTACCCAAGTAGCAAATGGCGGATCGGCCGAAGCCCGTTGCCCACCGTCTGCTCGCCGCAATGATCGCAAAATCTGCAGCGCCGTCCAGTACTAACTGAGCAGCCCTTAAATATGCCTAACCGCGCTCGCGCGAACGGCGGGCGTGGAGCCGCCCCACACCCGCCGTTCGCCGAACATCGTCTCGTGCGCGCGCCGGAAGATCGGCGCGGGCCGAATTAGTTGAACCGCGCGCGGTCGAGCTGATCCATGCCCTTCTGCGACCGGTAGATCTCGAGGCAGTACCATGCCAGCACGACCAGCGTGCCGATCCGCACCACCGAGGTCGGCAGCATCAGGCTGAGCGCGACGATCAACAGCGGCACCGCGGCGGCCTTCATCACCTTGGTCCGGTCGTCGAAGATCGGGAAGAACCAGACCTTGTTCTCCGCCGCCCAGAAGGGCGGCTTGACGCGCTGCAGACCGTAGCGCGCCCAGGTGTCCTTGAAGCCGAGGTCGCGGGCCCACACCAGATACAGCGTGACCCAGAATGCCAGGAAGGCGACGACGACGGACATCGGTCCGGCGGCGAAGCCGATGAGCAGCAGCACCGCGACGGCGAGTGCGATGAACCAGTTTTGCATCGGAGAGACCTTTGAGACTGACGGGAGCCCGCGGTGCGTTATCGGCCGCCGGCTCCCAGAAGCGAACTGCCTGCGTTATTTGCGCGCGCAGGACACCACGATGGTGGAGGAGCGCGGGCCGCAGCTCGCGGTCATCTGCCCGTTCTCCAGGGAAAGGTTGTCGCTGAATTTGGCACTGCTCGGCCCGATGCAGATCGCGGAGATCAGCGCTTCATCCGCTTCGCAGGAGGTCGGGCAACCGTTGGACGCGCAGGTCGACGACGTCACGGTGCGGAACGCGCTGACCGGCGGCGCGACCGGTGTCGCTGCAACGGCTGGCTCGATCAGCGTCGGATGGGGCACACCGCCCTGGTTCACAACCGACAGCGCGGCGACGAACGCGATGGCACCGAGAAGAATCATCGATGAGGAGCGCATACTACCTCCATACCTGTTAGAATGATCACCAGACGGTTTGCAACTGCAGCATGTTATCAACGCCCCGGAATTTCAACAGGCGCAAGTTTCAGCACGCTTAAGGACGACGCAACGGCTACTAAGGGAGAGCATCGCACGACCTCACCCGCGCGGCATCGACGCACCGGCCGCACCGCGAAGATCGCGTGCCCGTTCCATCCGCGATCCTGACGGTTTGCCGCGATCTTCAGGCTTAGATGTTACCGTCACGCATCAGGCTGTGCGAGTTGGTGATTTGCCGGACAGACGGAGCACCGAAAGAGCCGGCGGAATACCGGCGGGCGCGCAGCGCCGACGGCGCGGCAACGCGACGCACCGGCGCATTCACCTCGTGGCGCGTCTGCTACGGATCACCGATCCGTCGGGCCGTCCTGGCGACGCGCTCAGTGGCCGCACGTGATTCGGGATTTCCCGGACAGAGTGACAGTGCATACGCCGCAAATGGCCCGTCGCGCAGCGCCGAATCACCGAGGGCGAATCAAGACGACCGAACTAGGCAGCGGCGCGTCGCCCGGTGTCTCATCAAAGCGGGGAACGCCGATCCGACGTCGACGAGGCTCACCGTCGTCACGCGGATGGGCCGGGATTGCGCCCCGTCACCTCCGGGATCGCTGACGGCAATCACCGTGAACGGCACTCAAATACCTGCGACAACATGGCTTTTAAGTAACTAAACGGTTTAGTTTTGTTGCCGGTCTGTCAGCGAACCGATAGGCTCAGACGGCTACACTCTACCTGTGCCATGCCGCACCCGTTGGTGATGAGTTCAATGCCCCGTCCCCGCAGAAACCAAGCCATCGACCCGAGCGGCGAGAACCGGAAACTGCGGCAGGTGCTCGGCGCCGCGCGAGAACTGTTCACGACTCACGGCTTCGACGTCACCAGCATGGATGCGATCGCTCGCGAGGCCGGCGTCTCCAAGGCGACGTTGTACGTCCATTTCGCCAGCAAGGACGCGCTGCTGTCGGCGCTGGTCGACGACGAATGCCGCAGTATCGGGCCGCAGATGCTGTGGCAACCGGACGGTAGACCAATCGAACTGGAGCCGGCGCTGCGGGCCATCGCTCGTGACTACACTGCTTTCTTTCTCGACGACCGCGGGCTGAAGCTGCACCGGCTGGTGATGAGCAATGCCGCGCGGTTTCCAAAAATGGCCGAGGTGTTCATGGCGGCGGGGCCGCGCCGCTGCGAACAAGAGGTTGCGACCTTTCTCCGCGCCGCGGTGGCGCAGCAGTTGCTGCGCATCCCGGATATCGGCCTCGCCGCCATCCAGTTTCTCAGCCTCGTCCAGGGCCGGTTGCATTTGCAATGGGAGTTGCAGCTCGGCCGGCCCAGCGCGAACGACGTCGCAGCCCTGATCGACGGTGGAATTCGCGTATTCCTCGCCGCCTATCGCAACCCCGAAATTCGACCATGAACAACGTATTACTGCTCAAGCTGCACCGCTGGACCAGCCTGGTATTCGCGCTGCCGCTGCTCGCCGTCATCGTCACAGGCCTGATCCTGTCGCTCGAACCGATGCTGCAGTCCAGGGGCCTGCCAGCCGGCATGATCGACGCCGCCCGTCTCACCGAGTTGATCCAACGCCACGATCCGGACGGCAAGGCGCGGGGGCTGGCGATCAATGCCACCGGCCAGCAGATGCGGCTGCTCGGCGTCGGCACAGGGCCGATCGATCTGGCCACCGGCGAAGCGGCGGCGAGCGATCCGACCGGCGACCTGCTGCTGTGGGCGCGGCGCACCCACGAACGGCTGCTGGGCTCCGAATGGCTGGTGATCGCCTCGACGATCGCGTTGACGATGCTGATGGCGATCGGCGTGCTGATGGGGCTGCCGCGGCTGCGCAACAGCGTCGCCGGCTGGCACAAGGGCGCGGCATGGTTCACGCTGCCGTTGCTGGTGCTCAGCCCGCTTACTGGCCTGTGCATCGCGTTCGGGCTGACTTTCAGCAGCGGTCCACCGCCGGCGCGGCTGACAGTCAAGCTGACCGACGCGGTCGAGCGAGTTGCGCAGTCGCACGACGTGTCGCGTCTGACGATGATCGCCAACCGCGGCGGACGGATGATCGCCCGGATCTACCAGGACGGCGAACTGCGCGCCTACACCTTCACGCCGGACGGCGTCACGCCGCTGCCGCGCAACTGGCCGCGGCTGCTGCACGAAGGCAACTGGTCGACCTGGCTGTCGGGCACGCTCAACGTCGTCACCTCGGTGGTGCTGCTCGGGCTGCTGATCACCGGCGTCTGGTTATGGACCCGGCGCAAGCTGCGGCGGCGGCCTCCGTCTAGACACAGCGGCGTTCCGGCTGTCGCTGCATCGCTATAGAGCTCTTCCAATTCGGATCGAATCCGACCGCAGCTCACGTTGCCTATTCTGATGCATTGTCTTCACGCGAATGGGCGCCTCCTTCGCTCGAAGGCGCACTATTCCTGCCGCCCGTCCGGAGCTTGTTCATGTCGCCCGTTGTTCGCCGCCCCGTGCTCGCCCTCGTCGCGCTGCTCGCCGCCTCTCCTGCTTTGGCTCAGATGCCGGGCGGCGGGCCGCCGGCGGTCGGCACGATCACAGCCCGGCCGCAGGCGATCACCGAGACCACCGAGATCAACGGCCGGATTCAGGCGATCGGACGCGTCGACCTCACGGCACGCGTCACCGCCTATCTGCAGGAGCAGATGTTCGTCGAAGGCGCCGAGGTGAAGAAGGGCGACCTGCTGTTCCGGCTCGAGCAGCCGCCGTTCGAGGCCGATGCCGAGGCGAAGCGCGCCGCGGTCGATCAGGCCCGGGCCCAGCTCGACTACGCCGACCTGGCACTCGGCCGCGCCGAGCAGTTGCTGAAGAGCAATTCCGGCAGCCAGAGCACCGCCGACAATGCCCGCGCGGCGCAGCGCACCGCCGCGGCGCAGCTCCGCTCGGCGCAGGCGCAATTGCGCCAGGCCGAAATCAATCTCGGCTACACCGAAATCCGCTCGCCGATCGACGGCCGGATCGGCCGCATCCAGATAACGCCCGGCAACGTCGTCGGACCGTCGTCCGGCGCGCTCGCCACCGTGGTCAGCCAGGATCCCGCTTACGTCGTGTTCCCGATCTCGGTGAACCGGCTGCTGCAACTGCGCGAGGAATTCGCCGCGCAGGGCGGGCTCGAGGCGATGAAGATCAGGCTGCGGCTGCCCGACGGCCGGCTGTATCGCGAGGTCGGCAAACTGCAATTCGTCGACGTCAGCATCGCTCGCGACACCGACACCATCATCCTGCGCGGCACCATCGCCAACCCGCCGCTGGCCAGCGGCGGCCGCGAACTCACCCACGATGAAATGGTCCGTGTGATTCTCGAAGGCTCCAAGCCGCGAGAGGTGCTGGCGATCCCGCGCGCCGCGATCCTCACCGACCAGCAGGGCAACTACATCTATGTGGTCAACGACCACAACGTCGCCGAGCGCCGCCGCATCAAGCTCGGACAATCGACCCCGCAGACCGCCTCGGTGATCGACGGACTGAAACAGGGCGAGCAGGTGATCGTCGAGGGCGTGCAGCGGGCGCGCCCGAACGCGCCGGTGACCCCGTCGCCTGCCGCCGCCGACGCTCTGCCGACTCCGAGATAAGCCA
Organism: Rhodopseudomonas sp. WA056; assembly: GCF_010906995.1. Taxonomy (NCBI): domain Bacteria; kingdom Pseudomonadati; phylum Pseudomonadota; class Alphaproteobacteria; order Hyphomicrobiales; family Nitrobacteraceae; genus Rhodopseudomonas; species Rhodopseudomonas sp. WA056. Next base: position 16,202 of record NZ_QPFS01000052.1, read on the forward strand.
TGATTGCCGATACCTTCATCGACCGCCCGCGACTCGCCGCCGTCATCGCGCTGGTGACCACGCTGGTCGGCGCCCTGGCGCTGCTTCGCATTCCGGTGGCCCAGCTCCCCGACATCGTGCCGCCGCAGGTCCGGGTTTCGACCACCTATCCGGGCGCCTCCGCCGACGTGCTGGAAGCCACTGTGGCGCAGCCGATCGAGGCCAAGGTCGTCGGCGTCGACAAGATGATCTACATGAAGAGCTCGAGCGGCAACGACGGCTCCTACACGCTCGACGTCTCGTTCGCGCTCGGCACCAATCCCGACATCAACACCGTCAACGTCAACAACCGGGTGCAGAACGCGCTGTCGCAACTGCCGGCCGAGGTGCGGCTGCAGGGCGTCAACGTGCAGAAGCGCTCGTCGTCGATGCTGCAGGTGATCAACATGTACAGCGTCGGTCAGAAATACGATCAGTTGTTCCTGACCAATTACGGCCTGATCAACGTGCTCGACGAATTGTCCCGCGTCGCCGGCGTTGGCGAGGCGACGCTGTTCGGCCGTTACGCCTATTCGATGCGGATCTGGTTCGACATCGAGAAACTGTCGAGCCTTGGTCTGGTGCCGTCCGACGTCGTCGCGGCGATCAGCGCCCAGAACGTGCAGGCCCCGGTCGGCCGGATCGGCGCCCGTCCGGTGCCCGCAGACCAGCAGTTCCAGTTCAACCTGCAAACCCAGGGCCGACTCACCAAACCCGAAGAGTTCGGCGCCATCGTGCTCCGGGCCAATCAGGACGGTTCGGTACTGCGCGTCGCCGACGTCGCCCGCGTCGAGCTCGGTGCGCAGAACGCCGACACCTATGCGCGGCTGAACGGCGATCCGACCATCGGCATCGGCATTTTCCTGGCGCCGGGCGCCAACGCCATCAACACCGCCGCCGCGATCCGGGCCAAGCTCGACCAATTGCAGTCGCGGTTTCCGGAAAGTGTGGTGGCGCGGGTGGTCTACGACTCCACCGTATTCGTCAACGACACCATCCGGGCGGTGCTGCACACGCTGCTCGAGGCGTTCGTGCTGGTGGCGCTGGTGGTGTACCTGTTCCTCGGTAATTTCCGCGCAAGCCTGATCCCGATCATCGCGGTGCCGGTGAGCCTGGTCGGCACCTTCGCGGTGCTGACCGCGCTCGGCGCCTCGCTCAACACCGTGTCGATGCTGGCACTGGTGCTGGCGATCGGCATCGTGGTCGACGACGCCATCGTGGTGGTTGAGAACGTCGAGCGGGTGATGGAGGAGGAGCCGGATCTGTCACCGGCCGACGCCACCAAAAAGGCGATGGCCCAGGTCACCGCGCCGATCATCGCGATCACCTTGGTCCTGCTGTCGGTGTTCGTGCCGATCGGTTTCCTCCCCGGCATCATGGGCGAGCTGTTCCGGCAGTTCGCGGTGACGATCTCGGCCGCGATGCTGATCTCCGCGATCAACGCGCTGACGCTGTCACCGGCGCTGTGCGCCGTGTTCCTGCGCCACACCGGGCCGCGCCGCGGCTTCATGCAGAAATTCAGCCGCGGCATCGACACCGCACGCGACGGCTACACTTCGACGGTGCGGATCGCACTGCGCCGCCCGGCACTGTCGGTGCTGGCAGTGGCGGCGTGCGGCGCGGGGATATGGAGCCTGTCGTTGACGACGCCTTCGGGATTTCTGCCAGAGGAGGACCAGGGAGCCTTCTTCATCAACGTGCAACTCCCCGACGGCGCTTCGGTGGCCCGCACCGAGGCGACCGTGATCGAGGTCGAAAAGCTCGTCAAGCAGATGCCGGAAGTGCGCGACGTGCTGTCGATCGTCGGGCTGTCGCTGCTCGACAACTACTCGGCCTCCAACAACGCCTTCATGATCGTGCAGCTCAAGCCGTTCGCCGACCGCAAGGCCGCGTCGTCGGCGGCCCAGGCCCTGATCGGAAAGACCTTCGGCGCGACCCAGGCGGTGCGCACCGCGACAGTGCTGCCGTTCAATTTGCCGCCGGTCGTCGGACTGTCCACCGCCGGCGGCTTCCAGTACCAGCTCGAATCGCTGGAAGGCGCCGAGCCGGCGGCGATCGCCGGCGTCACCAACGGGCTGGTCGCCGCCGCCAACCAGAATCCGCTGCTGACGCGGGTGTTCTCGACCTACAACGCGAATGCGCCGTCGCTGTATCTCGACATCGACCGCGAGAAGGCGCAGTCGCTCGGCATCACCGTCAACGACATCTTCTCGGCGCTGCAGATTTCGCTCGGCGGGCTCTACATCAACAACTTCAACCTGTTCGGACGGACCTGGCAGGTCAACCTGCAGGGCGACGCGAGCGCGCGGCGTGACCTGCCCAACCTGTGGGACATCTACGTCCGCAACGCCAAGGGCGCGATGGTGCCGCTGCAATCGATCGCCAGCGTCCGCACCGTCACCGGCCCCGCGGTGATCACCCGCTACAACAACTATCGTTCGGTGACGATCAACGGTTCGCCCGCAACCGGCGTTTCCTCCGGCACGGCGATGGCCGCGATGGCCGAGGTGTCGGCCAAGACGCTGCCGCCCGGCTACGCGTTCGAATGGACCGGCACCGCCTATCAGGAGCACGAGGCGGTCGGCAAGACCGGCTACATCCTGGCGCTCGCGGTGATCTTCGCCTACCTGTTCCTGGTGGCGCTGTACGAAAGCTGGGTGATCCCGGTGCCGGTGCTGCTGTCGGTGTCGATCGCAGTGCTCGGCGCCTTCGCCGGCATCCTGGTCGGCCGCGTCACCCTCGATCTCTACGCCCAGATCGGCCTGGTGGTGCTGATCGCACTGGCCGCCAAGAACGGCATCCTAATCGTCGAATTCGCCAAGGAGCAGCGCGAGGCCGGGCTGTCGATCAAGGCGGCGGCCGAGATGGGCGCCAAGCTGCGCTTCCGCGCCGTGATGATGACCTCGATCGCCTTCATCCTCGGCCTGGTTCCGCTGGTGTGGGCCGACGGCGCGGCAATGCTGGCCCGACGCAACCTGTCGACCCCGGTGTTCGCCGGCATGCTGACTGCCAGCCTGATCGGCATCATCCTGATTCCGATGCTGTACGTGGTATTCCAGTCGCTGCGCGAGAAGGTCGCCGAGCCGGGCGTACTGACGCCGCTGTCGCTGAAACGTCTGCTGAAGCGATGAGGGCTGCGGTCGGCACCTATCCGTCGGGGTTGCGATTTCGTTACCGCGATCCGTCGAATGATCGGGATGGTGGCAACGGATCGTTGCGGGGTGCGGGCGCTAACTTGAGGCTCGCACCTCGGAGCTCCAAGACCTCATGTCCGCCATCGCGTCGATTGCCGTCTCCGGCCTGAATGCGGCGACCCGCCGGCTGGAAGTCTCCGCCAGCAACATCGCCAATCAGCGGTCGACCGGCGCGCTGCCCGGCGCCAACGGCACGGTGCCGGCAGGTGCGCCGCAGGCCTACAAGCCGCTGCAGGTCAATCAGACCGACACATCGACCGGCGGCACTCAGACCAGCCTCGCCACGACCTCGCCCGCCACTGTTCCGGTATCCGACCCGCAGGCGCCATTTGCCGATGCCGACGGCATGGTGGCGGCGCCCAACGTCGATCTGGCGCAGGAATTCATCGGCCAGATGGTCGCCAAATACAGCTACGCGGCCAACCTCGCCTCGCTGCAGGCCGATCGCGACATGACCAAGGCGCTGCTCGACGCGAAGGTGTAGTCGTTCTGCCACCGACAAATCGCCACCGAGCGAACTAACCGACCGGCCCGTTCGCCACGCGCGGGGTGAAATCAGGTACGCCGATGTCGTCCTTGCGGTGACAGGCGGCGTAATGTTCGTGGCCGACCGCGTCGAGGAACGGCAGTTCCTCCCGGCAGCGATCGACCGCGAACGGGCAACGCTGCGCGAAGCGACAACCCGGCGGCGGATCGACCGGCGACGGCGGCTCGCCCTTGACCAGATACTTAGCCTTCAGCTCGTCACGCAGCGGACCGGGCGGCACCGCCGCCGACACCAGCGACCACGTGTAGGGATGGCGCGGCGCGGTGAACAGCGCCGAGGCTGGTGCCTGTTCGGCGATCTTGCCGAGATACATCACGGCGATCTCGTCGCAGAACTGCTGGATGACGCCGAGATCGTGCGAGATGAAGATGTAGGTGAGCCCGCGCTCGCGCTGCAGCTTCTTCAAGAGGTTCAGGATCTGCGCCTGGATCGCGACGTCGAGCGCGGAGACCGCCTCGTCGCAGACGATCAGCTCCGGCTCCGGCGCCAGCGCGCGGGCGATGCATAGCCGCTGGCGCTGACCGCCGGAGAACTGATGCGGAAACAGGTCGGCGGCTTCCGGCGGCAAGCCGACCTCGGCGAGCAGCTTGCGAACCCGCGCGTCGCGCTCGCTGCGGCTGCCGATCTCGAGCAGATCGAGCGGCTCGCGAATCTGGTCTCCGGCGCGACGACGGGGATCGAGCGCCGAGAACGGGTCCTGGAACACGATCTGCAGATGCTTGCGCGCCTTGCGCAGCGGCTCGCCGGTGAGCGGCATGATGTCCTCGCCGCGGAACACCACCTGCCCGGAAGTCGCCGCGACCAGCCGCATGATCGCCTGCGCGGTAGTAGATTTGCCGGAGCCGCTTTCGCCGACGATACCGAAGGTGGTGCCGCGCTTGACGCGGAAGCTGACGCCGTCGACCGCATGGACGAACGACGGCTTGCCCCAGGGGCGCTTCCGCTGGGTGCGGAAATGCACCACGAGATCGTTGACGTCGAGCAGATAGGGACTGGCGTCGTCGGGTCGCAGGTCTTCGTGAATCATCATGCGGCGATCTCCCCGGCGCGCCAACACGACACCGCGTGCCCGGCTTCGATGTTGCCGAGCGGCGGCTGCGGCTTCGAACGGCACAGCTCGGAGGCGTTGGCGCAGCGCGCCAGGAAGGCGCAATCGGGGCCGCGATTACCAAGTCCCGGAACCATGCCGGGTATCTCGCCGAGGTCGGTCCATTCGTCCGGCTTGGCGACACCGACGGCCAGATGCGGCACGCAGCCGAGCAGACCGCGCGTGTAGGGATGACGCGGCGCCGCGGCGATCTGATGCGCCGGCCCGGTCTCGATGCAGCGGCCGGCATACAGCACCGCGATTTCGTCCGCGAGCTCGGCGACAGCGCCGAGATCATGGGTGATCAGCACGATCGCCGTTTCGGTCTCGTCCTGAAGCTGGGCGAGCAGATCGAAGATCTGCGCCTGCACGGTGACGTCGAGCGCGGTGGTCGGTTCGTCGGCGATCAGCAGCTTCGGCCGGCACGCCAGCGCCATCGCGATCATCACCCGCTGCCGCATACCGCCCGACATCTGGTGCGGATAAGCCTTGGCACGCTGCTCGGCGGCAGGGATCTGCACCGCCTTCAGGAACTGCACCGCCTGTTCGGCGGCGTCCTTGCGGCTGAGCCGGCGGTGATAATACAGCACCTCGGCGATCTGATCGCCGACGGTGTAGAGCGGGTTCAGCGCCGTCATCGGCTCTTGAAACACCATCGAGATCTTGTCGCCGCGCAAAGCGCGCATCCGCTTCGGCCGCGCAGTGAGCAGGTCCTCGCCGTCGAGCAGGATGCGGCCGCCGGTGATTACGAAGCCCTCCGGCAACAGCCGCATGATCGCCAGCGCGGTCATGCTCTTGCCGCAGCCGGATTCGCCGACCAGCGCGATGGTACGGCCCTTTTGAACCGTGAACGACAGATTCTCCAGCACCGGCACCAGATCGCCGTCGCGATTGGTCATGCTGACGCTCAAGTTCTCGACCGAAAGAACCGGGGTCATCGTCACCTCCGTCGCAGCCGCGGATTGACCGCATCGTTGACGCCGTCGCCGACCAGGCTGACGGCGAGCACGGCCAGGAAGATCGCGGCGCCGGGGAACGTCACCGCCCACCAGGCATCGAGCACGTAGTTGCGGTTCTGGCCGATCATCAGACCCCAGCTCATGGTGTTGGGATCGCCGAGGCCGAGGAAGCTGAGACCACCCTCGAACAGGATCGCGGTGCCGATCGCCAGGGTCGCCGATACGATGATCGGCGGCAGCGCGTTCGGCAGCACCACGCGCAGGATCAGATGCAGATTGCCGGCACCGGCGGCGCGCGAGGCTTTGATGAAGTCCAGATCGCGCAGCCGCATGAACTCGGCGCGCGTCAGCCGCGCCGCCGACGTCCAGCTCACCGCGCCGATCGCCAGCGTGATGGTCGACAGTTTCGGGCCGAACAGCGTCACCAGCACCATCGCGAACAACAGCGGCGGCAGCACCTGGAAGAACTCGGCGATCTTGACCAGCAGAGCGTCGACCCAGCCGCCGAAGAAGCCGCTGAGGGCGCCGACGGTGACGCCGATCAGGATGGTGATCAGCGCCGCCACCGCACCGACCGTGAGCGTCGCGCGGCCGCCGTAGATCAGGCCGGCGAGGACGTCGCGGCCGAGATAGTCGGTCCCGAACAGCGCGTCGGCGTCCGGCGGCGCGAACGGCATTCCGACGATGTCGAGCGGATCGACCGGATACAGAAACGGCCCGATCGCGGTGCCGACCAGCAGCACCAGCAGCAGGATCGCGCCGGCGACGCCGGACGGGCTCTTGATGAACTGCCGCAGAGCGGCCTGAGCCGGCGACACCGCCTTCGGAACCTTGGCGACGCTGGGAGCGGGCTTCTGTGCCATCGCGAGCCTGGACTCCATCGTACTCATCGGGCACCTGCGCGGATACGAGGATCGATCAACCGGTACACCAGATCGGTGAGGATGTTGGCGGCGATCACCATCAGGGCGGAAAAGAACAGCACGCCCATCAGCGTCGGGTAGTCGCGGCGCAGGATCGAATCGAACACAAGCCGCCCCATTCCCGGCCAGGAGTAAACCGTCTCCACCAGCACCGCGCCGGCGAACAGATTGCCGAACTGCAGGCCGACGACCGTGACGATCGGGATCAAGGTGTTGCGCAGCGCGTGTTTGACCAGCACCACCGTCTCCGGCAGCCCTTTGGCGCGCGCGGTGCGGACGTAGTCGGCCGACAGCACGTCGATCATGTTGACGCGGGCGAGCCGCGAATATTGCGCGACGAACACCAGCCCCAGCGTCATCGACGGCAGCACCAGATGCTTGGCGACGTCGAGCCCGTAGGCGATGCCGGTCTTGCGGTCGACCACGTCGGTCATGCCGCTGACCGGCAGGATCGGCCACACCGAGCCGAACAGCAGCAACAGCAGCAGGCCGGTCCAGAAGATCGGCGCGGCATGTCCGGCCAGCGACAGCACGGTGACGCCGTGGCTGAGCAGGCCATTCGGTCGCCGCGCGCTGATCACGCCGAGCAGCGTTCCGATCAGAACGGCGAACACCAGCGACGCCGCGGCGAGGTACAGGGTCGCGGGCAGCCGCTGCAGGATCAGATTCAGCACCGGCTCGTTGAAATAGTAGGAATAGCCGAAATCGCCGTGCACGACCTTGCCGAGATAAGTGAACAACTGTTCCAGCAGGGTGTCATCGAGGCCGTATTTGGCGCGCAGCGCGGCGATCACCTCCGGCGACGCCCCACCCATCTCGCCGGCGATCACCTGCACCGGGTCGCCCGGTGCGAGATGGATCAGGCAGAAATTCATCACCAGCACCGCCAGCAGCAGCGCGACGGCGTTGGCGAGTTTTCCGAACAGATGGGTGAGGAGTGCCATTGATGCTTCGTGCTTCGAGAGTGTCGGGTCAGTTCTTCGGCGGCGTGGCCCAGTGCAACTCGTCGAGCGGCGCGGCGACACCCCAGATCGAGGTCGGCAGGCTGCCGAGCCCCTTGGCGAACGCGCTGTGGTACGGCGTCACGTTGATGTAGAAGATCGGCGCGTCGGCGACGACAATCTTCTGGAACTCAGAATACAGCGCTTTACGCTTCTCGGGCGAGGTCTCCTTGGCGGCCTGCTCGAGAATCTCGTCGACCTTCGGGTTGGCGTATTGCTGGGTATTCGACCAGATGATGCCCTTGCGGATGTTGGAACTGAGATAGGTCCGGTCGACGCCGATCACCGGATCGCCCCAGTTGAACACTGTGTCCATGGTCAGGTCGAAATCGAAACTGGCGACGCGCTGGGCCCAGGTCGGAAAGTCGGGCGCGGCGCGGACTTCGAGATTGATGCCGACCCGCTTCAGCGCCGAGCGCAGATATTCGGCGACGTTACGCTGCTGTTCGTCGTTGCCGGGGATGTAGTCGATCGTCAGCGTGGTGCGGGCGCCGTTGCCGTCCGGCTTCAGTCCGGCCTCGTCGAGCAGCTTGTTGGCCTTGGCGACGTCGAATTTGTACTGCTCGACATTCTTCTCTTCGAGCGGCGAGCCGGGCGCGATCGGCCCGGTCGACGCCATCGCCTTGCCGCCCATCAGCTTCTTGACGATGAACTCGCGATTGGCCGCATAGCCGATCGCCTGGCGGACGCGGACGTCGTCGAGTGGCTTCTTCTTGGTGTTGAAGGCGAGCCAGTTCAGCGCACCGATGCCGGCGAACCCCTTGTCGGTGACGACGATGTTCGGCGCCTTCTCCAGCCGTTCGATGTCGCGCACCCCGGTGAAGTAGGGCACCACGTGAACGTCGCCGCGCTCGGCCGACACCATCAGGGCGCTCGGGTCCGAGATCAGCCGCACCACGATCTTGTCGAGCTTCGGCCGGCCCGGAATGAAGAATTTGTCGAACTTCTCCAGCGTGTAGTAGTCGCCCTGCTTGTATTCGGCGAGCTTGTACGGCCCGGAGCCGACCGGCTTGAGATTGGCGGGGTGGGATTTCACGTCCTGGCCGTCGCCATAGACGTGCTTGGGCAGGATCGGCATCAATGCCGGCGACATCGCCAACAGCAGCGCCGGATGCGGGTGCGCCAGCTTGATCACCACGGTGTGCGGATCGGGCGCATCGACGCTGTCGACCGCCGCCAGCATGGTCTTGAACGGATGATTGGCCTTGATGGTCATGATCGAGAACGCGACGTCCTCCGACGTCACCGGCTTGCCGTCGTGGAAGGTAGCGTTCTTGACCAGCTTCAGCGTCACCGTCAGGCCGTCCTTCGACACCTCCCAGGACTCGGCGAGATACGGCTGCGGATTCCAGTTGTCGTCGTAGCGCAGCGGGCTGGCGTAGATCTGGGTGCTCGGCAGCGCCGTTGCGATGCCAGACTGCACCGCGCCGTTGAAGTGCCGCGGCACCTGCGTCGAGCCGATCACCAGCGTGCCGCCGGAGGCGCCTTCCGCCCGGGTTTCGATCGGCAGGCCCATCATGGCGAGGCCGCCGAGGGCTCCGACTACAAAGGATCGCTTCGTCAACATCATCGGTCAGAACTCCGCTGCAGGATAAGGATGGGCGAGGCAGGACGGCGAAAGCCGGCGGCTTCCGCGGGGTGAACATCGCGCGCGGCGATCACGACACCGCTCCGGCGGGCGCGAGGGCGCGGTCGAGGATGGCGTCGAGTTCGGCCGGCGGCGGCAGGTCGGCGGTGCCGACCCCGACCAGGACGATACCGGTCTCGGCCTGTGCGATGTCGGCAGGCGACAGGCTCCAGACGCTCTCGACCATCTGAAATACTTTGACGTCGTCTTCGTCGGCCAGCCGGCACGAGCCCTTCAGCCGCAGCAATTGCGGCGGCAGCTTGTCGACCGCGCAGGCCAGCCGGGCGCGGTCGAACCGACCGGCACGGCGATACGCCCAGCTTTTGAAGGTGGTACTGTGATCGATCGCCGCCTCGACGGCGTCGGCCCGAAAGCCGCTCGCCGCAGCGGCCGTCTCCAGCGTCTCCAGCGTCGCCATCGCGCCTTGCGCGGCTTCGACGATGCGAACGTCCGGTCGCAGCCTCCGCACCGTCGCACGCGCGGCCGCCAGTGTCTCGCCCTCCACCAGATCGATCTTGGTCAGCAGCACGAGATCGCAGCGCTCGAACTGGCTGCGCACGGTGTCGCCAACCCGCGCATCGTCGATCAGTTGCGCGACCCGGCTGGCATCCGCCAGCACGATCACCCGGCCGAGCCGCAGCGACGGTTCGATCAGCGCGATCTCGGCGATCTTCCACGGGTCGCCGACGCCGGAGGCTTCGATCACGATTCGCTCGAACGGCACGGCGGCATCGAGCACCCTGCAGATCGTATCGATGAAGCTGGTGCCGATGCTGCAGCAGATGCAGCCGTTGGTCAGCGTCATCGTGGTGCCGTCGTGGCTTTCGATCAGCGTCGCGTCGACATTGACCTCGCCGAAATCGTTGACCAGTACGGCGGTGCGCGGACCGCCGCTGCGCAGCAGATGGTTGACGAAGGTGGTCTTGCCCGCGCCGAGAAAGCCGCCGATCACCGTGACTGGAATGGTCGCGGACGCTGCCGTCATGCGCGGGGCGCCCCCTTGATGAGCCCGCCGATCACAGTGCCCCAGACCGCGACGTCCTTCAGCCGCTCCGGCGCCATAGACAGCGGGTCGTCTTCAAGCACGACGAAGTCGGCGAACTTACCGGTTTCGATGCTGCCGACCAGATGATCCATCTTCAAAGTATAGGCGGCGCCGATGGTGATTGCAGCAAGCGCCTGCTCTGTGGTGAGAGCTTCGGTATCTCGGCCCAGCACACGACCGCTCGAGGAGACGCGATTGACCGCGCACCAGGCCGTGAACAGCGGCGCCAGCGGCGTCACCGGCGCGTCGGAATGGATCGCGAACGGCACCCCGATCCGCTGCGCGGTCCCGGTGGCATCCAGCCGCGCCGCCCGCTCCGACCCCATCGTCAGCTCGTAATGCGCGTCGCCCCAGTAGTACAGGTGATTGGCGAACAGATTGGCGCAGACGCCGAGGCTCTTCATCCGTCGAAACTGTGCGGCGCTGGCCATCTGGCAATGCTGCAGGGTGTGGCGGTGATCGGGACGCGGAGCGGCGATCTGCGCCGCCTCGATCGCATCGAGCGCCACTTCGGTCGCCTCGTCGCCGTTGGTATGGATGTGAAGCTGGGCGCCGGCCCGGTGATAAGCCTCCACCAACCGCGGCAGCTCTTCGGGCGCGATGTACCACAACCCGTTGGCGGCACCGTTGTGATAGCCGGGCCAGCGCAGCCGCGCCGTGAAGCCCTGGATCGAGCCGTCGACCACCAGCTTGACGATGCCGTAGTGCAGCTTGTCGCCGGCATGGCTGCGCAGGGTCTCGAGCTTGGCGATCGCCTGCTCGGGCGTATGCGACACCGCGGCCAGCGCCGGCACCAGGCGAACGCCGAAATCGGCCTGGCTGGTCACGCTGCGATAGACCTCGATGGTCGGATCGGCGAGATCGTTGTGCAAATCGGTGATGGTGGTCACGCCCTGCACGCAGCACGACGCCGCGTAGCGCCGCACGTCCGCCTCGGTGATGGTACCAGCGAGCGGATTGTGGCCGAGCGCACGGAACAGCCGCATCCGCGCCGGGATGCCCTGCAGCTCACCGCTGGCCAGTCCATCGGACCCGGCGACCACGCCCGAGATATTGGTGGCATGCAGCAGCTCGGCACGTTCCAAAGTCAGCGTATTGACGTTGTTGATATGGAACGAGGCGTGGACGACGAGCACCGGACGCTTGGTCGACACCCGGTCGAGATCCCGCCTAGTCAGCATCTTGCCGCCGATATGCAGCGGATCGAAGCCCCAAGCGTAGAGCGGCGAGCCGTCGTCCGGCATCTCGGCCTCAGCCTGCTGCAGCCGCGCGACGATCGCCTCGATGTCCGGCACGCCGGCGACCACCTTTCCTTCCGGCGACCGACGATCGAATGCGCCGACATAGGGCTGCTTCCACATCAGCCCTTCCATGATGTGGCTGTGGCCTTCGACGAAGCCGGGCATCAGCACGTTGTCGGCAAAGCGTGTATCGAGCCGGGCGCCGCTCACCATCAGTTCGTCGGCGGAGCCGGTGGCGACGATCCGCCCGTCTCGCACCGCAACATGCGTCGCGCTCGGCCGCGACGGGTTCATGGTGATAATCTTGCGGGCGGAATAAACGACCGTTTCTGGCGTCACGCTTAGTCTCCAAGCTTGCGACTGCGAGCGTGAAGCGATCGACCCGGCTGCACTAGCGCCAGATGCCGAGCACGAATGGAGCCAGGGCCATGCGTCAGTCGCGAGTCCTGCTGGCTCGCTTCTTGCAGCTCGGTGGCAAAGGCTTCATGCTTGGGATTACAGCCTTTTCGTGCGGTCGTGTCAGTCAGGGTATAGTCTTGGGAAAGCTAGCACAGCTTACATATCGGGAGTCCACCGTGGCCCGCGCGCCCAAGGCAGGTGCAATTGCCTCCCCGGATGCCGCAGCTTTAGGCAAAGACGAATTGTTCTGGGGCGCGCTGTTCCGTGGCCTCAATCGCGGCGGCTCGTTTCTGCAACTACAGATCCGCCAGATCATCGTCACGGCGATCGAAGACGGCCGGTTGCCGCTCGGCATGAAGATGCCGTCGAGCCGCGATCTTGCGACCGTGCTGAAGGTTTCACGTAACACCGTGGTGATCGCTTACGAACAGCTCGTCGATCAGAATTTTCTGGTGTCGAGGCAACGCAGCGGTTACTTCGTGGCTGGCCTGCCGAAGAAATTCGCCACCGATCCTCCCGGCCTGCCGGAATTCACCAGCCGCGGCGACGATCACTGGGCCGACCGTTTCGCGGTGCGGCCGTCGGCGCATCGCAACATCGTCAAGCCGCTCGATTGGCAGACCCACCCCTACCCGTTCATCTTCGGCCAGTTCGATCCGAGCCTGTTTCCCACCAACGACTGGCGCGAAAGCGCGCGCGCCGCGCTCAGCGTTCCGGAGATCAACAATTGGGCCCGCGACCTGATCGACGGCGACGATCCGGCGCTGATCGAACAGTTGCAGCTCCAGGTGCTGCCGCGGCGCGGCATCCATGCCCGCGCCGACGAGATCATGATGACGATCGGCGCACAGCACGCGCTGTATCTGATCGCGACGTTGTTCATCAACGGAGAGACAAAGGTCGGCATCGAAGAGCCCGGTTATCCGGACGCCCGCAACATCTTCCGGATGCTGACGCCCAACGTGGTGCCGCTCGGCGTCGACGCCGAGGGGCTGGTGCCGGACGAGACGTTCCAAAGCTGTGCCGTCGCCTATGTCACCGCCAGTCATCAATGCCCGACCGCGGTGACGATGCCGCTGCCGCGCCGCCTGGAACTATTGAAGGCCGCTGCGGCCGGCGACGTCGTGGTGGTCGAGGACGATTACGAAGGCGAACTGATGCCGGAGACGGCGACGCTGCCGCCGCTGAAGAGCCTCGATCGTGCCAGCAACGTGCTCTACGTCGGCAGCCTGTCGAAGGCGCTGGCGCCGGGCCTGCGGCTCGGCTACGTCGTCGCGCCGGCGCCGGTGATCCGCGAGCTGCGCGCGCTGCGCCGGCTGATGCTACGGCATCCGCCGCTCAACAATCAGCGCGTCGCCGCGCTGTTCATCGGGCTCGGGCATTATCGGGCGCATCTGGCCCAGGTCGGACGCGTGCTGCTGGAGCGCGCCAAGCTGCTCGACCACCTGCTGCCGAAGTACCTGCCAGACTGCAAATTCTCGCGCGGGCCCGGTTCGACCAATTTCTGGGTGACCTGTCCGGCCTCGATCGACGCCACTGCGCTGGCGCAGGCCGCGCTCGATCAGGGCGTGGTGATCGAACCGGGCGCCGTGTTCTCGATGGACGAGACCGCGAGCCGGCACTGCTTCCGGCTCGGCTTCTCCTCGATCCGCACCGACCGCATCGAGGTCGGCATCGAGCGACTGGGCAAGGTGCTGGCGCAGCAACTCGAGGGCTGATCGGACGTCGCAGCATCTCCGCGTCATTGCGAAGAGCGCAGCGACGAAGCAAATCCAGAAGCTCCGTGCTAGGCACTGGATTGTTTCGCTTCGCTCGCAACGATGTGAAAGGCGGCGGCCTCACATCAGCTCGGAAATTCCCTTCGCGGCGCTGAGCAGCGCGACGCCGCCGAGGCTGGCGATCGAGACCCGGCGATGCAGCCGTTCGCTGCCGCGGCGAAAGCCCTGCTCGCCGATCCAGGTGCCGACGATCATCACCGGCAGCGCCATCGCGGCCAGCCACAGCACGTTCACGGTCGCGAGTCCTACCAGAGCGACGCTGGTGAAGCCGGCGATCGAGGTGGCGAGGAAGAACACCAGCAGCGAGGCACGCACCGCGACCGCGCGGAACGGCCCCGACATGTAGTACACGATCGCCGGCGGGCTCGGCATCGCGGCGAGACCGTTGAACAGACCGCACAGCACGCCGACGCCGGTGGTCACCGGCGGCGACGGGATCTTCTCGATGGCGAAGCCGCGACCGAGTACCACCACGGCCGCGGCCGTAATGGTCGCGATCACAATCCGCGCCACCGGTGCCGGCGCAACGCTTAGTGCCAGCGCTCCGATCGGCGAGCCGATCACCGCGCCGACGATCAACCAGCGCAGCGACCCCCAATGGCAGTCGCGATGATTGCGACGCAGATCGTTGAGCCCCCCGAGCAGCTGCAGCAGCACCGCCACCGGCACCGCTTTTGCCGGCGGCATGAACATGCCCATCAGTGGCACAGCAGCGAGCGCGAAGCCGAACCCGGTGAAGCCGCGCAGCAGCGCTGCCGCCAGCACTGCGCTGAGCACGCCGAGGATCGCCATCGGCGCCGGCAGCGTCGACAGGAAGCTCGCAGACACCTCGGCGATCAGCTCGTGCATCGCCACGATTATCGCATATCGATGACGACGGTCTTCTTCTTGGTGAAATGCTCGAGCATCGCCTCCAGCGACGCTTCCTTGCCGAGGCCCGACTTGCGGAAGCCGCCGTAGCTCAGGTTCGGCTGGATGGTGAGGTTCTGATTGACCTGGACGTAGCCGGCGTCGAGCCTCTGCACCGTGCGCAGCGCGCTACGCAGATCGTTGGTCCACACCGTCGCGGCCAGCCCGAACTCGCTGTCGTTGGCGCGGGCGATGACGTCGTCCTCGTCGTCCCACGGCTGCACGCAGACCACCGGGCCGAAGATCTCCTCGCGCATCAGCGGCGAATCTTCGGGAACCCCGGTGATGATGGTCGGCTGCAGGAACAAGCCGTCCTTCAGATGCGCCGCACCCGGCAACTCGCCGCAGCGGTCGACCTTGGCACCGGCGGTGCGCGCGCCGAGATCGATGTAGGATTCGACCTTGGCCTTCTGCCGCTGCGAGATCACGGTGCCGATATCGGTCGCTTCATCCAGCGGATCGCCGATCTTCAGCTTGCTCACCGCCTCGCGCAGCGCCGCCACGAAGGCATCGAAC
>NZ_QPFS01000053.1:0-31376 GCF_010906995.1 Rhodopseudomonas sp. WA056
TCACAAGCGTGCCGTAGATCGGGCCGAGCGCGCCGAGTACCGGCGGGTCGTTGGCCGGCGCCCAGCGCGCGGTGGTCAGGAACGACAGGCCGAATTCCTGGATCGCCGGCCAGGCACCGACGAACAGCGACAGGATGATGCCGCCGAGGATCAGCAGGACCGAGATCGCGCAGGCGCGCGTGGCCCAATAGAATGTCTTGTCACCCAGCTTGAAGGCGCTCAGCGCCTTGGCGCGATCGAAAGGTCCGGCAGCCGCTTGCAACCCTGTAGTGTCCACCGCCATGTCCGCCACGCCATTTCCCCTTGTGCCGGTGCAGGTTACGACTTTCCGCGCCGCGTAGCCTGGAGATTTCAGTTTGTCAGGAATTGCCACGATCGCTCATCGTGGCACGCTGCGAACGTGATCGCGTTCGCGAAGGCCGAGCCGGAATTCAACCCGAAGGCTCGAGTTCCGGCGCGGCCGGCGGCGGCGCGATCCGCTGTCGGGACCGCGCCGCCTGGTCGTTCTGCGATCAGCTCTTGATCTCGGAGGCCCAGGTCTTCTCGACCTGCTTGACGACCGAGTCCGGCATCGGGACGTAGTCGAGTTCTTCGGCCATCTTGCCGCCCTTCTCGAACGCCCACTTGAAGAACTTCAGGGCTTCGGTCGAGGCCGCCTTGTCGGTCGCGTCCTTGTGCATCAGGATGAAGGTCGCGGCGGCGATCGGCCAGGACGCGTCGCCGGGCTGATTGGTGAGGATCAGGTAGTAACCCGGAGCCTTAGCCCAATCCGCGTTGGCAGCGGCGGCCTGGAACGACGCCATGGTCGGCTGCACGGTCTTGCCGGCGCTGTTGATCATCGACGCGTAGGTCAGCTTGTTCTGCTTGGCGTAGGCGTACTCGACATAGCCGATCGAGTTCTTGGTCTGGCTGATATTGCCGGCGACGCCTTCGTTACCCTTGGCGCCGACGCCGACCGGCCATTCGACCGCGGTGCCCGAGCCGACCTTCGACTTCCAGTCGGCGCTGACCTTCGACAGATAGTCGGTGAAGTTGAACGTGGTGCCCGAGCCGTCCGAGCGGCGCACGACGGCGATCGCGTCGGTCGGCAGCTTCAGCTTCGGGTTCAGCTTGGCGATCGCCGGATCGTTCCAGGCCTTGATCTCGCCGAGATAGATCTTGGCGAGGGTGGTGCCGTCGAGCACCATTTCGCCGGGCTTGATGCCTTCGATGTTCATGACGGGGACGATCGCGCCCATCACCATCGGCCACTGCGCCAGGCCTTCCTTCTCGAGCTGCTCGGGCTTCAGCGGCGCGTCGGTGGCGCCGAACGTCACGGTCTTGGCGATGATCTGCTTGATGCCGGCGCCCGAACCGATCGACTGGTAGTTCAGGCCGTTGCCGGTCTCCTTCTTATAGGCATCGGCCCACTTCGAATAGATCGGGAAAGGAAAGCTCGCGCCCGCGCCGGTGATGTCGGCGGCGAAGGCCGACGTCGACGCCGCAACCATGCCGGCCGCGACGATTGCCTTGATGAAATTCATGGGGAAGGTTCTCCATTCGTAAGCGAAGCGCTCCGCGCGCCCGACTGCGCTTACCCGCCCCGTCTACGGGCGGTCGGTTGACCTTTTATGAGGGTTTGATGACAGTCATGTGACTTGACTAAGCCGATGAACAAATTGAATTTTTCGGCTCAGGCCTGGGACTTTCCCCGGGGCAGACAGACGGTGAAAGTCGCGCCTTTTTTCAGCACGCTTTCGATCAAAAGCCGGCCGCGATGACGGTTAACAATATGTTTCACCAAGGATAATCCTAGCCCGGTACCGCCCTGGGATCGACTGTCGCCGACATCGACCCGGTAGAAGCGCTCGGTCAGCCGCGGCAGGTGCTCCGGGGCGATACCGGGTCCGAAATCGCGGACCAGCGCACGATACTCCGGCACGCCGTCGCCCGAGACCGAAGTCGTCACCGAAACGACGACGCGTCCGCCGGAGGCGCCGTATTTCAGCGCGTTCTCGATCAGGTTCTCGAACAGCCGCAACAGTTCTTCGCGGTCGCCCGCGATCGTCACCGGCTCCTCGGGCAGATCCAGATCGATCACCACCCGGCGCTCCTTCGCCAGCGGTTCGAGGCCGTCGGTGACCTGCTTGATCAGCGGCCGCAGATCGATCAGAGCGTCGGGCCGGACGTGCACACTGAGCTCGACCCGCGACAGCGACAGCAGATCGTCGATCAGACGCGCCATCCGGGTCGCCTGGGCGTGCATGATGCCGAGGAAACGTTCGCGCGCTTTCGGATCGTCGCGCGCCTGCCCCTGCAGCGTGTCGATGAAGCCCGATAATGCGGCGAGCGGCGTGCGCAGTTCGTGGCTGGCGTTGGCGACGAAATCGGCGCGCATCTCCTCGACCCGGCGTAGCGGAGTGAGATCGTGGAACGTCATCAGCATGCACTGGTCGGTACCGCCGAACGCGGTCGGTACCTCCACCGGAGCGATGATCAGTTCGAGCCAGCGCTCGATCGAGCCGTGATCGAGATAGGAGACGCGGCGCGGCTCGGACGTGGCGATCGCCTCGCGCAGCGCGGTGACGATCTCGGGGCTGCGCAGTGCGAACTGCGCCAATTCACGCACCCGCAGCGCCGGCGCCAGTTGCGCGGCCGCGGCGTTTAGATGAATCACGCGGCCGGCACGATCGAGCAGCACCGCCGGGTCCGGCATGCCGCCGACGATGGCGCTCACCACCGGCATTTCTACCGGACTGATGCCGAGAGTGTCGTCGATCGCATTGGCGCCGTCGTGCAGACGCCACGGCACCAGCGCCGCCGCGACGAGGCCGACGAAGGCGGCGAGCGCCGGCACGACCGCGAGGTCCGCGAACAGCACCAGCGCGGTGAGCGCCAGCACCGCGGCCAGCAGGATGATCGCCGCATGGCGGAGCCGGTCGGACCAATGCGTCAGCAGCGACGCCGGCGCGGCCGGCGCCGCGAATACGAGATCACGACCGGGGCGGGCTTGCTCGTCGGGCGCGGGGGCGGTGGTCATGGCTCAACCTGGTGAGGGATCTCCGCGCACCGGCTTCGGCTCCAGCGCTTCGCCCAGCGGGCGGACCCGCTTCGGCCTCGCACCGAGCACGATCTCCCGGATCGCGAGTACGAGGATCGATATCACGAACGGCACGATGTAGTACAGCAGACGGAACAGCAGCATGCCGGCGAGCAGCTCTTCCTTGTCCATCTGCCACAGGCCGACCAGCATCGCAGCGTCGAACACACCGAGACCGCCGGGCGAGTGGCTGGCGAAGCCGAGCAGAGTCGCCGACACGAAGATCACCGCGACCACGACGAAGCCGACATGCGGCTCTTCGGGCGTCAGCACGTACATCGCCAGCGCACAGAAGCTGAGGTCGACGATGCCGATCCCGATCTGCAGCAGCGTCAGCTTGCCGCCGGGCAGCGTCACCGTCCAACTGCCGCGCCCGACGCAACGTGGCTTGATCGACACCCAGGCGACGTAGACCGCCAACCCGGCGATGATTACCAGCGCAAGAACCCGATTGACCTCAGGCGGCAATTGATCGACCGCCGAGGCCGCTTCCGGATGATACGCCACGCCGAGGCCAAGCACTGCGGCATTGCCGAGCCAGAACGTCAGGCCGGCGAGAAAGCATACCTTGGCGACGTCGATCGCATCGAGTCCCCAGGCCGAGTAGATCCGGTAGCGCACCGCACCGCCGGTCAGCGCGCTGGCGCCGACATTGTGACCGATCGAATAGCTGGTGAAGGCGGCGAGCGCGTTGACCCGGTAAGGCACGTCGTCGCGCCCGATCGCACGGACGGCAAACAGATCGTAGAACGTCAGGGTGAAATAGCCGGCGGCGACGAACACCGCGGCGAGCGCAATCGAGCTCGGGTCGGTCTGGCTCATCGCATCGAGCACCCGGTCGGTGTCGATGCCACGGAGAATGTGATACAGAACATAGCAGGCGGCCGCGATGATCGCGATGCTGACCGCAACACCGAGTTTGTGCAGGATTTGCTTCTCGCGCAGAACTTTGATCGTCCTGCGTATTGCGATCCGCATCGAGACCTCGATCCCCTTCGCCGCGATCTACCCCTGGTGTTCCGGCACGTGTGCCGAACTGAGGCCGGCCGCCGGTCGTTGGTAGCGTGTTTTCCGGCCGAGTGGAATTCGGTCGACCCCCGAGGGCAGCTTTCGGCGTCTCGAATCCGGTTCGGCCGTCGGCTGCGACTTCGCCGTTATTGGCTTTCGCTGCAGCGCGGGACCTATCGTCGCAGCGACGCCGGTCACCAGCTCAGGACCGCTGCGATTGCCGCGCCACCACCCAATAGCGGAGCCACGAGCCGATGGCACAACCGATCAGATAGGCAGCCAGCATGGCCAGGAAAAGGTCGAGCCAGTAGCCGGCCCGGCCCGGAACCAGCCGCGCCAGCGAGAGCCCGAGCAGCACCGCAGCGATGCCGCCGATCCCCAGCAAGGCGTTCTTCGACAGGTCGGGTCCGCGATGCACCACCGAGATCCAGCCGACCGCGAAGCCGAGCAGCAGCGATCCGATCAGCCAGCCCCAGAAGAAATCCGCCAAAGCCACCATGCGGCACCTGACCACGAAGACGATCCGGCGCTTCCTCGCCTTGGAAGACGCTCGGGCGTCACGCCGGCCCGCACCATGTAGTCGACCACCGCGCGGGCGCGCTTTTCCGACAGCGACTGGTTGAAGGCGTCGTCGCCGTCGCTGTCGGTGTGGCCGGCGATCTCGATCCTGGCGTTGGGACAGCGCATCGCGGTCTCGATCAGCCGGTCCAGCAGACCGGCGGAATCCTTGGAAATCCCGGCGCTGGCGGAATCGAACTGCACGGTGGTCTTGGCCAGCAGGCCATTGAACAATTGCTGGCACACCGAGGCGTCCACCGGCGCCGCCGCCGGCTTGACCGAGAGGTCGGCCTTCACCGTCCAGCCCTGCGGCAGTTCCTTGTTGAGCCCGCCGCGGATCTGGCTCGCCGCGGCCTCGTAGAGCGCATCGCCGGACAGATGGATCTCCCGGTCCGACAGTACCAGGGTGCCGGTCGACAGCCGTGACAGCGCGCCCAGCGCCGTCACCGCGGCGTCGAGAAAGCCCTTCGGGGCGCCGACGCTGGCCTTGAGGTTATCGACCACCTTCTCGCCGAAGAACTTGCGGCCGGTGGCCGCGGCGAGCGCGGCATGCACGGCGTTGTCCGGAACATAGCCGTCGAGCGCGACCTGCCCGGCGACCGGATCCTTATAGGCGCGGAACACGTAGGGCGGTGCTTCGATCTCGTTGTCGCCGATCGTGTAACCATCGGGCAGGTTGCGCAGTGCCGCGGCGATCGACTCCCGGCCGCCGAGATCCCTGGCCATCCCCTTCAGCGCAACTTGCGTGCCGGTCAGGGTGATCCTACCCTGCTTCAACTTGCCGATCTGGTCGATCAGCAGCATCGCGGCGGCATCGAACCGCTGCGGGGCGCCGCGCGCCAGCGCCATTCGGTCGATCACCTCGACACCGCCGACCACCGACCGCGCGCCGTCGACCAGCCGGGTACGGCTCGCCGGCAGCGGCGCACTGCCGGTCAGCGTCACCCGCACCACATCGCGCTCGATCGACCACACATAAGGCGAAGCTTCCGGAACCAGTCTGGTCCGGTCGTTCACCAGACGAAGCCCCGGCACAGCCTCGACCGCGGACACCGCGGCGCGGCGCCCCTCCTCGGAGAACGCCTCGGCGGCCAGCGTGATGTCGCGGCCCGCTGCGGTGATTCTCGTCTTGTCGAGAACGGTGTCCTTAAGCACGGCCGTGGCGCGAGCGCCAAGGTCGGCTTCCACGGCCGGCATCGTCGTCCAAGCGGCGATCGCCCAGAGAATGACCAGCGGAATGGCGCCGGGCCACCATTTACCGCTGGAGCTGTAGAGTCCGCGCATTCCGCTTCCCGTGGATCAGAAGCAGAGAGAAATCAAACCGTTGGAAGGCTGTCAAACCCAATTCAAGGAAACAGCGCCCAAAGTTGCGCTTCCCATAACCGTTTCTTCAACCGTCGGCACCTATCATCGTGCGGAAATTGAGTAGCCGGGTTCGATGAAGCACTTCCGCCACAGCATGATCCGCGCCGGGCTCGAGGCCCTTTATTACACCGGCGCGCATCGGGTGCTGCGGCCGATCTTTTCGGGAATCGGCACGATCTTCATGCTGCACAACGTTCGTCCGGCTCGCGACGATCCGTTTCAGCCCAATCGCCACCTCGAAGTCACGCCGGACTTCCTCCGTGCCACACTGGCGCACCTACGGCAGCTCGAGGTCGACCTCGTCACCATGGACGAACTGTACCGGCGGCTCGACGCGCGGGATTTCAGCCGGCGATTCGCCTGCATCACGCTGGACGACGGCTATCGCGACAACCGCGACTTCGCGCTGCCGGTCTTCGAGGAGTTCGGCGCCCCCTTCACGGTGTTCGTCACCTGCGACTTCGCCGAAGGCACCGGACGATTGTGGTGGGTGACGCTGGAGCGGCTGATCGCCGCCCAAAGCCGGCTCGAAGTATCGATCGGCGGCCACGAGCTGCGCCTCGACACCGAAACGCCCGAGGCCAAGCAGGCGGCTTTCGACCGGCTGCACGATCTGCTGCGCAGCCTGCCGAATGGCAGCGATCTCGACGCTGCGATGACCGCGCTGTGCCTGCGCTACGACATCGACGAAACCGCTACGTCGCGTGAACTCTGCCTGCCTTGGGAGGAACTGCGCCGCTTCGCCGCGCACCCGCTGGTGACGATCGGCGCTCACGGCATCACCCACTGCATGCTGCGCCGACAGAGCGAACTGGTCGCGGCCCACGAATTGACCGGCAGCCGCGCCCGGATCCAGGACGAGTTGCAGCAAACGGTCGATCATCTCGCCTATCCGTACGGCGACAAAGCCGCAGCAGGGCCGCGTGAATTCGCGCTGGCCAAGGCGGCCGGCTTCAAGACCGCCGTGACGACCAGGCCCGGCATGATGTTCGCCGAATGCGCCGACCGCCTGACCGCGCTGCCACGCGTCTCGCTCAACGGTCTTTATCAGGACGACCGGTTGTTGCCGGTGCTGACTTCCGGCGCCGCCACCGCAATGTGGAACGGCTTCCGCCGTGTCGCTGCGGCGTGATTTCTTGACTCGCCCTCCCCGTCACCGCAAACAGGCGGCAAACACCCGAGGGAGGCGTCATGTTCAAGGATCTGTTCTCGCTGCAAGGCCGCGTCGCCTTGGTGACCGGCGGCTCGCGCGGCATCGGCAAGATGATCGCGGCGGGCTTTCTCGCATACGGCGCGACCCGGGTGTACATCACCGCGCGCAAGGCGGCGGTCTGCCAGGCGACCGCCGACGAACTCACCGAAATGTATCCCGGCGAGTGCATCGCGCTGCCGATCGACATCTCGACGATGGCCGGCATCGACACGCTGGCTGCGGAGATCAAGCGCCGCGAAACCAAGCTCGACATTCTGGTCAACAACGCCGGAGCCGCCTGGGCAGCCGACTTCGACGAATTCCCGGAGAGCGGCTGGGACAAGGTGATGGACCTCAACGTCAAGACCCCGTTTTTCCTCACCAAGGCGCTGGCGCCGCAGCTTCGTGCCGCCGCGAGCGCCGAGCAGCCCGGCAAGGTGATCAACATCGCCTCGATCGACGGCATCTTCGTCAATCCGCTCGAGACCTATCCTTACGCTGCGTCGAAGGCCGGGCTGATCCATCTGACCCGCCGGATGGCGGTGCGGCTGATCAAGGACCACATCGTGGTCACCGCGATCGCGCCGGGGCCGTTCGCCTCCGACATGAACAAGGCCGCGCGTGACGAAGCCGATGCGGTCGCCAAGCGCGTGCCGGCCGGCCGGATCGGCACCGACGAGGACATGGCCGGCACCGCCGTATTCCTCGCCTCGCGCGCCGGCGACTACGTGGTCGGATCGACCGTGACGGTGGACGGCGGCGTCGCTTTCGCCAACCCCGGCATCAAGGGCGACGGCTGGGCGTAAGCCGCCTCGCCTCGTCTCCCGCTGGGCGTGGCGGGAGAGGTCGCCTCCGATAGGGCTCCGCGGCTCCCCTGCGCGCTGACGCGCGCAGGGCCAGCTTCCGCGATGTTCCGTCCCACCCACGAAATTCTCCTTGTACTATAATGCATCGAACGGCAATCCATCGGATTGCTGGCGCTTTCGGCCGGCACTATCATTCCCCAAACAGCAGTGAATGGACCGAGATGGCCGAGCCAGACGATACCGACGCGAGCTTTCTGCTCGACCTCGGCCGCCATGTCCGAACCATGCGCGGGCGACGCGGGATGTCGCGCAAGGTGCTGGCCAAGGTCTCCGGCATCTCGGAGCGCTACATCGCGCAACTCGAAAGCGGCAAGGGCAACGTGTCGATCATGCTGCTGCGCCGGATCTCCGAAGCGCTGGCGACACCGCTGGAAGACCTGCTGCCGTCCAATGAAACGTCGGCCGACTGGCCGGTGATCCGCGATCTGGTGCGGCGCGCCACCCCGGTGCAGATCGCGCATGCCAAGGACGTGCTGTCCGGTCTCGGCCGGTTCGGCAGCGGTCCGGAGCGGAACGCGACCTTCCACGGCATCGCGCTGATCGGTCTGCGCGGCGCCGGCAAATCGACGCTGGGCAAGATGCTGGCCGACAGCATCGGCTGGAGCTTCGTCGAGTTGAACCGCGAGATCGAGCGGCAGAACGGGCTCTCGGTATCGGAGATCATCGCGCTCTACGGACAGGAAGGCTTCCGGCGCATGGAGCAGACCGCGCTGTCGCGGCTGCTCGCCCGCAACGAGCCGATCGTGCTGGCGACCGGCGGCGGCATCGTCTCCGAGCCGATCACCTTCGACCAGATTCTGACCTCGTTCTACACGCTGTGGCTCAAGGCCGAGCCCGAGGAACACATGGCGCGCGTGCGCGGCCAGGGAGATTTGCGGCCGATGGCCGACGACCGCGCCGCGATGCAGGAGCTGCGCACCATTCTGCAAAGCCGCGAGCCATTATACGCACGCGCGGCCGGCGTGCTCGACACTGCCGGGCTGACGATCGAGGCAGCCGCGCAGAAACTGGTCGCGATGGTGGCCCCGGTGTTGAACCGCGACTCCAATGTGTTCGGCTTGCGCAAGCCGGCGTCTTAGCCGGACTTCAAGGCTTCGTGCGCTCGAACTGCCGCAGCAGCTTGTTGCCGCGCTCCACCGCCGCATCCATCGCCGCCTGCGCGCTCTTGAGGCCGCGCACCGCCTGCTCGAACTCGTCTTCGATCGCCGCCCGCACCAGCACGAACGACCCCAGTCGCAGCCCGCGCGAATGCTCGGTCGGCGGCTTCGATGTCATCTGCTCGATCGAGATCGCGGTACCCGGATTGCGGTCGTAGAACCCCTGCGCGCGGGTGAGATCATAGGCTGCCTTGGTGATCGGCAGATAACCGGTGTGCTGGTGCCACGCCGCCTGAATCTCCGGCTTCGACAGGTAAGCGAAGAACTTGGCGGCGCCCTTGTATTCCCCCGCCGAACGGCCACGCAGTACCCACAGGGTCGCGCCGCCGATGATGGTGTTTTGCGGCGCATCGGCGACGTCCGGCCAATACGGCAGCCGGCCGTAGCCGACCTCGAACTGCGCATTGGCGAGGATGTCGGCGCGGGTCGCCGACGAGCCGATGAAGATGCCGCAATCGCCCTGCTGGAATCGTGGTTCGGCGGCGGTGGCGCGACCGCCATAGTCGTAGATCCTGGTCTTCTGCCAATCGGCGAGCTGCGCGACATGACGCACCACTACCGGATTGTTGAACACCAGGACGGCATCCAATCCGCCGAGGCCGTTCGACCGCGTCGCCAGCGGCAGGTTGTGATAGGCGGAGAAATTCTCGACCTGGACCCAGGACGGCCACGAGGTCGTAAAGCCGCACGCCGCGCCGGCCTCGACCAGCCGCTCCGCCATGGCGGCGAGCTCCGGCCAAGTGGTCGGCGCCGTCTCCGGATCGAGCCCGGCGCGCCTGAACAGCGTCGTGTTATAATACAGAATCGGCGTCGAGGCGTTGAACGGAAACGACAGCATATTGCCGTCGAGATCGGTGTAGTAGCCGGTGACGGCCGGCAGATAATCCGCGGGCGAGAATGCTTCGCGCTCGTCGCGCATCAATTCGTAGACCGGATAGACCGCACCCTTCGCCGCCATCATGGTGGCGGTCGCGATCTCGTTGACCTGCACGATCGTCGGCTGACTGGAGGAGCGGAACGCGAAGATCGCCGCGGTGACGGTCTGGGTGTAGTTGCCCTTGTAGGTCGGGACCACGCGGTAGTCGGACTGCGACGCATTGAAATCCGCCGCCAGCTTTTCGAGCTGCCGGCCGAGCTGGCCGGACATCGCATGCCACCAGGCGATCTCCGTGACGGCGCTGGCAGGGGCGATACCGGCGGCGGCCCAAACCAGTCCGGCGGTAGCGAGCTGCGCGAGTCTTCCCAGGATTCCGGCCATCGCCCGACGCACTCACTCCCGATAGCCATCGCCCAGGCTGATCTGCTAGCTTGGCAGGACTTCTCCGGTCCCGGCGACCGGGTCAACTGTATGGGATTGAACTTGCCGCTGTCCAGCCGAGCCGAGATCCCGCGCGCCGCCCCTGCACGCCCCCTGACGCGGCGGTCGGGGCATCCGGTCGTTGATCGGCACGAGGTCGACTGAGTTGGATCCGCTCGCCCCGCCCCTCTCGGAAGCCGAGCCGCGGCCGGACCGGCGCGGGCGCACCGGCCTCGTCGGCCTGGTGCGAGCGGTGCCGATCCGCTGGCGCATCCTGTCGATTGCGGCGCTGAATTCCCTGGTCGTGCTGGTACTCGTCAGCATGATCTGGAGCGGCACACGAGTGCTGCGCACCGCCTGGGATGACGTCCGCCAGGTGAGGGAATCCGACAAGATCCTGGCGCTGCTGGAAAGCGAAACCGGCCGGCTACAGAACCTCATCCACCGCTACATCAATCAGCCCAGCCCCGAACTGTTCGCCGAAATCCTGCTGCTGCGCGAAGCGGTGCTCGGGACGCTGACCAATCGCGCCTCGACCGATCCGATGCTGTCCGGCTCGGTGGAAGAGCTGGAGCGGGCCACCGAGCGCTTCCTCGGCGGCTTCGGCGATCTACGGGCGCTGCAGACCACGATCAAGGCGACCTACGAGAACCAGATCCAGGCTCCGGCACGCGACATCGCCGCCCTGTTCGCGGTGATCGGCGGCGCCACCGGCCAGCGCGACGCGCTGATCCTGCCGCCGCTCGGCCGTGCCCGCGAGGCGTTCACTGCCATGCTGGTCGCGGCGAACTCCTACTATCTGTCGCTGTCGCCGCAGGCCGCCGAGGACGCGCGACAGAATACCGAGACGATCGTCCGCACGATTCCGGTCATGACCGAGCTCGCCGACAACGATCTGCAGAAGATGGCGCTACAGAAGCTCGATCTGCGCACCGCGGCGCTGAGCGACGGCTTGCAGGAATTGACCGATCAGCTCGCCAAGCGCAGCGATCTGTTGCGCAACTCGATCGATGCCAGTCAGGCCGCCACCATCGCGGCGATCGACGCGCTGTCGGTGAAGATGCGTCAGCGCGAGCAGAAGGCCCAGGAGACGTTCGACCGCACCCTGACCGGAATATCGCGCAAGGTGCTGTCGATTGCGCTGATTTTCCTCGGCGTGATCATCACTGCCGGAATCGTCATCGCGCTCAGCATCCGCCTGCCGCTGCAGCAGATTCTGGCCGCGATGCACGCCATCACCTCGGGCAACTACGATCGCCGCGTCGCCGGGACCGAGGCGAGGGACGAGATCGGCGCGATGGCGCGCGCGGTCGAAGTGTTCCGCGAGAACGCCATCGACAAGCGCAAGGCCGAGAACGATCTGCGCGAATCCAAGGAAAAGGCGGAGAGCGCGCTGCTCGAACTGAAGACCGCGCAGCAGAATTTGATCGACGCCGAACGGCTGGCCGCGCTCGGCAGTCTGGTCGCCGGCGTCGCTCACGAGGTCAACAACCCGATCGGCATCAGCCTGACGGTGGCATCGAGCTTCGCCCGCAGGGCGACGACGTTCGAGAGCGAGCTGAAGGGAGACACCCCGCTGCGCCGCTCACAGCTCGACGAATTCGTGCGCTCGACGCGCGACGCCGCCCAGCAACTCGTCGGCAACCTGCAGCGCGCCGCCGAACTGATCCAGTCCTTCAAGCAGGTGGCGGTCGACCGGTCGCACGCCGAGCGCCGGCACTTCAACCTGCACGAGGCCACCGACCAGATCGTCGCCAGCCTGAAGCCGGTGCTCAAGCGCTCGCCGATCCGGATCGAGATCGACGTGCCGGACGGGCTGACGATCGACGGCTATCCCGGCGCCTACGGACAGATCCTGACCAATTTGTTCCTGAATGCCGCCAACCACGCCTTCCCCGACGGTCGGGCCGGATCGATCACCATCACGGCACGGTCGCGCGGAGCCGATGACGTCGAGGTGATCTTCACCGATGACGGCGCCGGCATGACACCGGACGTGCAACGCCAGGCGTTCGATCCGTTCTTCACCACCCGCCGCAACGAGGGTGGCACCGGGCTCGGGCTGCACATCGTTTACAATCTGGTGACCCAGCAGCTCGGCGGCCGGATGATGCTGGAATCAAGACTAGGACAAGGCACGACTTTTCGCATTATCATGCCCAAAACCGCCACCGGCGGCGCGGCGCCCACCGACCCGCCCATCGACGGAAACCTGCAATGGCCGACCAGGACGATATCCTCGAGCTGATCGAAGACAGCGATTCGGCGCCGGAGGCATCGGACACGCGGAAATGGAAGATCGCGGTGATCGACGACGATCTCGCGGTTCACGACGGCACCCGCTTCGCGCTGAGCGACTACAGCCTCAACGGCCAGGGGCTGGAAATCCTGTCGGCCTATTCGGGCGCCGAGGGCCGCGACCTGATGCGGGCCAATCCGGACATCGCCGCGGTGCTGCTCGACGTCATCATGGAGACCGACGCGGCCGGGCTCGACCTGGTCGAATTCATCCGCAACGAACTGAAGAACGAGACCGTCCGCATCATCCTGCGGACCGGCCAGCCCGGCCAGGCGCCGGAGCGCCGCGTCATCGTCGACTACGACATCAACGACTACAAGGCCAAGACCGAGCTGACCGCCGACAAGCTGTTCACGTCGCTGACCGCGGCGCTGCGCAGCTATCAGCAGCTCGAACGGATGGTGCAGACCCGGCGCGGCCTGGAGATCATCATCGACGCCGCCTCGACGCTGTACGACTTCAAGTCGATGCAGCGGCTCGCCGAGGGCGTGCTGACCCAGCTCGCCTCGCTGCTCAATGTCGATTGCGCCGGTATTTTGGTGCTCAGGGATTGCGGCGAGGATCTGTCGGTGCTGGCCGGCTCGGGGTGCTACAGCCGCTTCATCGGCACCACGCGCAACAGCAATGCGCTCGATCCGGATCTGCGCCAGATGGTCGAGGAGGCGTTCCGCCGCCGCAAGCACGAATTCGCCGACCATCGCACCGTGCTCTACATACGCACCGGCAGCGGCCGCGAAGTGGTGGTGCTGTTGCAGGCCGAGCGCGAACTGTCCGACACCGACCGCTCGCTGGTCGAGATCTTCGGAAGCCGGCTGTCGATCGCGTTCGACAACGTCATTCTGTATCGGCAGTTGCACGAGGCCAATACCCAGCTCGAAGATCGGGTGGCACAGCGCACCCGGGCGCTGACCCAGGCCAACCGCCGGCTGTCGACGCAGTGGCTGCGGCTGCAGCGCGCCAATGCGTTCAAGAACGAGATCCTCGGCACCGTCGCCCACGATCTGAAGAACCCGCTCGGCGTCATCCTCGGCCGCACCGAGATGCTGACCGAGCTGATCGGAGCCGAAGCCTCCAAGGATCACGTCATCGCCCAGGTCGACCACATCCGCGACGCCACACGGCGGCTGACGCTGATGGTCGATCATCTGATCTCGGACGCCATGGCGGATGCGTTCGACATCTCTATCCGGCGCGAGGCGGTCGACATCGCCGCGCTGGTCGGCGAGGTCGCCGAAGCCAACCGGCCGATGGCCCAGAACAAGCAGCAGGTGATTTCGGTATCGACGCCCGAGGCGTGCACCACGATGTGCGACTCCGACCGGATGCGCGAGGCGATCGACAATCTGGTCAGCAACGCCATCAAATACAGTCCGATCGGCGGCAACATCGCCCTGCAGGTCGACAGCGACGACGACGGCACCGTGATCCGCGTGACCGACGAGGGCGCCGGCCTGTCGCCGGAAGATCTCGGCCGGCTGTTCGGCCGGTTCCAGCGGCTGTCCGCCAAGCCGACCGCCGGGGAGAGCTCGACCGGGCTCGGATTGTCGATCGTCAAGAAGATCGTCGACATGCATGGCGGCGAGATCGTCGCCGAAAGCCCCGGCCCGAGCCAGGGCGCGACCTTCACCATCATCCTGCCCGCAGCGTCGATGTCATGAGCCAGAATCCGCACATCATCGTCGTCGACGACGAAGCTCCAGCCCGCGAAATGGTCGGCGACTATCTGAAGATGCACGGCTTCGCCGTGACGCTGTGCGACGGCGGCAGGAGCCTGCGCGCCGAGATCGCCGTCAAGCTGCCGGACCTGGTGGTGCTCGACCTCAACATGCCGGAGGAGGACGGTCTGTCGATCATCCGCGACCTCAAGGCCAAGTCCAACGTGCCGGTGATCATGCTGACCGCCACGGCCA
Organism: Rhodopseudomonas sp. WA056; assembly: GCF_010906995.1. Lineage (NCBI taxonomy): Bacteria > Pseudomonadati > Pseudomonadota > Alphaproteobacteria > Hyphomicrobiales > Nitrobacteraceae > Rhodopseudomonas > Rhodopseudomonas sp. WA056. The sequence goes on from NZ_QPFS01000053.1 coordinate 14,732, forward strand.
GTCCGATCGACCGCGTCGTCGGTCTCGAGCTCGGCGCCGACGACTACGTCGCCAAGCCGTGCGAGCTGCGCGAATTGATGGCTCGCATCCGCTCGGTGCTGCGCCGCGCGGCGCCGCCCAAGCCGGCCGCTGCAGAACCGGCGAGCGCCCCGAAACCGGACACCACCCAGCTCGTCCGGTTCGGCACCAAATGGCTTGATCTCGAAGCGCAGGCGCTGCGCGACGACGATGGCAACGAGCATCCGCTGACGGCGTCGGAATTCGGGCTGCTCAAAGTGTTCGCCGCCAATCCGAAACGGGTGCTGTCACGCGAGCGCCTGCTGGAGCTGGCGAACGCCCGCCATGCCGAAGCGTTCGACCGCGCGGTCGATCTGCGGATCATGCGGATCCGGCGCAAGATCGAGCCCGACCCGACCAAACCGGCGGTCATCCGCACCATCCGCGGTGGCGGCTATTTGTTCTCGCCCGCCTCCGAGCGGGCCTGATCGTCCTCGCCCGCCCCCCGCGCGGGCCTGAGGCTGCTCGTCGCCCCGCGGCACGGCTGCGGTAGGACGCCTCCCCTGTCGTTCCGACCGATTGTTTCGTCGCCGGCCCGGGCACGAAACATTTTCAGCATGGCACGAAACCATTTTTGGCACCGGCGCAGACCTCCTGAAACGGTAGCTGGCTAGTAGTTCTCCCAACACGCCGCGGGGGAGCGCGGCATAAGGGAGCTCGTCATGCAGAACGTCATTGCGCTCAACGACGCCGGCCGCCTGGGCATCCTCGCCGCCAGGGCCACGAGCGATGAAATGCTGCTCGCCAGCATTGCGGGCGGTGACCGGACTGCGATGCACACTCTGTACGCCCGGCACAATGTGCGGGTGTATCGTTTCATCCTGCGGATGGTGCGCGATGCCGCCACCGCCGAGGATCTGGTCAGCCAGGTGTTTCTCGACGTCTGGCGGACCGCCCGGCAGTTCGAAGGCCGCGCCCAGGTGTCGACTTGGCTGCTGTCGATCGCCCGCTTCAAGGCGCTGACCGCGCTTCGTCAGCGCCAGCACGAGGACATCGACCAGGACGACGTGCTGGAAATCGCCGACGGCTCGGACTCGCCGGAGACCGCGCTCGACCGCAGCCGCACCGGCGACATCCTGCGTGCCTGCATCGCCAAGCTGTCACCGGCGCATCGCGAGATCATCAATCTGGTCTACTATCATGAGAAATCGGTCGAAGAGGTCGGCCGGATCGTCGGCATCCCGCAGAGCACGGTGAAGACCAGGATGTTCTATGCCCGCAAGCAGCTCGCCGAACTGCTCAGGCGGCACGGCGTCGAAAGCCTCGCGGCCTGATGTCGCGCCATCCGCCCGGCGTCCCGCGATGTCCCCGCGCCGCTTGGTCGCAGAAGAACAATTTGGAGCGGTTCTGATTCGCCGCCCTCGTGCCACGATGTGTTGATCACTATACTCATCACAGCGACGTCACGAGCCGGCGAACGGAACAATTGAAACGATCGACGACATCGAACGGAAAGATCGAGTTGTTAGGCTGATCCTCGTCGATGTGGCGGTCACCCGATCGAGCATCGCACGACAGCGAAATTCCAAAAGCCTCCGACCCCCCAATCGCAGGCCTCCAAGGGACCCGGACGAGATGCCCCCTCGTCCGGGTTTTCGCTGTGACCCGATCCGGATACGCCACATCCGCGGTGCGTTGCGTTGACGCAGCGCTGCGGCAGCGACCGCGTAGGAACAAATCGATCGACGATCAATTGAGCTGCACCGTCGCGGAATTGTTAACCGCCGCTGTCTAGGCATCGTTGCACTGCGGCGATACAGTTCCATGCGATGCTGCAGGCATCATTTTTCCGTCACTTCTGCGGGTCGGTGGAATGTTCGAAAGTCTTGATCCGGTCGTACTGGCGCGCATCCAGTTCGCCTTCACTGTCTCGTTCCACATCATCTTCCCCGCGTTCTCGATCGGCCTGGCGAGCTTCCTCGCAGTGCTGGAAGCGCTGTGGCTTTGGACCAAGCGCGAAGTCTTCATCAATCTGTTCAATTACTGGGTGAAGATCTTCGCCATCGCGTTCGGCATGGGCGTGGTGTCCGGCATCGTGATGTCCTACCAGTTCGGCACCAACTGGTCGGTGTTTTCCGACAAGACCGGCCCGGTGCTCGGCCCGCTGATGGCCTACGAGGTGCTGACCGCATTCTTCCTCGAGGCGGGATTTCTCGGCGTGATGCTGTTCGGCCTCAAGCTGGTCGGACCGCGGCTGCATTTTCTCGCCACGCTGATGGTGGCGATCGGCACCCTGATGTCGGCATTCTGGATTCTATCGGCGAACTCCTGGATGCATACGCCGGCCGGCTACGCCATGAACGATGCAGGACAATTCGTCGCCACCGACTGGTTCGCGCTGATCTTCAATCCGTCGTTTCCGTACCGCCTGGTGCACATGGTGCTGGCGGCCTACCTCACCACTGCGCTGGTGGTCGGCGCGGTCGGGGCCTATCACCTGCTGAGCAACACCCGGCAGCCCGGCGCGCGCACGATGTTCTCGATGGCGATGTGGATGATCGCCGTGGTGGCGCCGATCCAGATCTTTGCCGGGGATCTGCATGGCCTGAACACGCTGGAGCACCAGCCCGCCAAGGTGATGGCGATGGAAGGCCATTATCAAAGCCATCCCGACGGCGCGCCGCTGATCCTGTTCGGGCTGCCGGACCAGGACGCCGCGGTGGTGCGCTATGCGCTCGAGATCCCCAAACTGTCGTCGCTGATCCTGAAGCACTCGCTCGATGCGCCGCTCCCCGGCCTCGACACCGTGCCGCGAGAGGACTGGCCGCCGGTGCCGATCACCTTCTGGTCGTTCCGGGTGATGGTCGCGCTCGGCTTCCTGATGCTCGGCCTCGGCCTGTCGGGCCTGTGGCTGCGCTGGCGCGGCCGGCTGTTCGAATCGCGACCGCTGCACCGGTTCGCGCTGGCGATGGGCCCGGCCGGCTTCGTCGCCGTTCTGGCGGGCTGGGTCACCACCGAAACCGGCCGCCAGCCGTTCACCGTGTTCGGACTGCTGCGCACCACCGAATCGGTGTCGCCGCTCGCCGCACCGGCCGTCGCGTCCTCGCTGATCGCCTTCGTCGTGGTGTACTTCGCGGTGTTCATCGCCGGCGCCGTGTACATCTTGCGATTGATGGCGCATCCGCCGCACCACGGCGAGGAAGGCCCGCGCGGCGACATGCCGGAACGCGCCGCCGGCATCACGCCGGCCCCGGCGATCGCCACCCGCAGATTCAGTTGAGCAGCAGGATTCGGTTGTGACCATGGCTTACGACGTCGCGACGATCTGGGCTTTCATCATCGCCTTTGCGGTGTTCGTCTATGTGGTGATGGACGGGTTCGATCTCGGCCTCGGCATCCTGTTTCCGCTGTTTCGCACCAAGCGCGACCGCGACGTGGTGATGAACAGCGTCGCCCCGGTGTGGGACGGCAACGAAACCTGGCTGGTGCTCGGCGGCGGCGGACTGTTCGCGGCCTTTCCGCTGGCCTATGCGGTGCTGATGCCGGCGCTGTATACGCCGATCATCGCGATGCTGCTCGGCCTGGTGTTCCGCGGCGTGGCGTTCGAATTCCGCTGGCGGACGCAGCGCGAACGCAACCGCTGGGATCTGGCCTTTTTCCTGGGCTCGCTGATCGCCACGCTGGCACAGGGAATCGCGCTCGGCGCGCTGCTGCAAGGCGTCGCGGTCGAAGGCCGCGCCTATGCGGGCGGGTGGTGGGACTGGCTGACGCCGTTCAGCCTGCTCACCGGCGTCGCGCTGGTGATCGGCTACGCGATGCTCGGCGCCACCTGGCTGGTGATGAAGACCACCGGCGATCTGCGCGAGACCGCCTACCGGCTGAGCCGCTGGCTGCTGGCCGCCATGATCGTCGCGATCATCGCCGTCAGCGCCGCGACGCCGTTCCTCAGCTATGATTACTCGGAGCGCTGGTTCGCCTGGCCGAACGTGCTCGCCACCGCGCAGGTGCCGCTCGCTGTCGCCATCGTCACCGCGCTGCTGTTGCGGGCGCTGGCGCAGCGCCGCGACTACCAGCCGTTCCTGCTGACGCTGTGCCTGTTCGCACTGTCCTATGCGGGCCTCGGCATCAGCCTGTGGCCGTATGTGGTACCGCGCAGCATCACCATCTGGCAGGCCGCGGCGCCGGAGAACAGCCAGATCTTCATGCTGGTCGGCGTCGCCATCCTGGTGCCGATCATCCTCGCCTACACCGCGTGGGCCTATTGGGTGTTTCGCGGCAAGGTCGATCCGGAGAGCGGCTATCATTGACCGGCCCCATTGAACCTCGACGCCCGGTGTCGCGACGACTGCTGTGGTTCGTGGCGCTGTGGCTGGCCGGCGTCGGCACCGTGACGCTGGTCTCGCTGCTGCTGCGGTTGTGGATCGCGCCGGGCTGACGTGGTACACAGCCTGCGGTGTTTCGCGATGGGGGTCTCATGAGAATGCCGCGTTGGATCGGCCGGCTCGCCACGGCGGCGGCCCTGATCACGTTCGTCTCGGTACCGAGCTACGCGCAACAGCCCGACGTCGGCGACGAGCCCGGGCTGATCGCAGACGACGGCTACGTGCTGCCGCCGGAATGGCGCAAGCAGATGGTATATTACCGCAGCACGGAGGCGCCCGGCACCATCATCGTGCAGACCTCGGAACGTTACCTGTATCTGGTTCAGGGCAACAACCGCGCGCTGCGCTACGGCATCGGGGTCGGCCGCGAAGGCTTCCAGTGGCAGGGGCTGCTGAAGATTTCGCGGAAAGCCGAATGGCCGGACTGGACCCCGCCGCCGGAGATGATCCAGCGTCAGCCCTATCTGCCGCGCTTCATGGCCGGCGGCCCGGGCAACCCGATGGGCGCTCGCGCGATGTATCTCGGCTCGACGGTGTATCGCATCCACGGCACCAACCGCCCCGACACCATCGGCACCGCGATCTCGTCCGGCTGCTTCCGGCTGGTCAACGCCGACGTGATGGACCTGTACGACCGCGTCCCGGTCGGCACCAAGGTGGTGGTCCGGCAGAAGCCCGAGCTGTAACGCACCCCGCCTGCCTACTGTTCTCATTGCGAAAGACTCAGCATGTTCAAACGGACGTTTCAGACCGGGCTCGCCCTCGGGCTCGTGGTCGCGGCGGGAATCGCGGCTGCCGCGGTCACCTATGAGCGCTACGACACCAAGACGCTGAAGCGCACCATCCGCCGCGACGCGGTGCTGTGCGGCGTCAACAAGGGTCTGCCCGGTTTCGCGACCCCGGACGACAAGGGCAACTGGACCGGCTTCGACGTCGACTTCTGCCGCGCGGTGGCGGCGGCGATCTTCGACGATCCGACCAAGGTCAAATTCCTGCCGCTCGACGCCAACGAACGGTTCAAGGAATTGCAGAGCCGCAAGGTCGACATCCTGTCGCGCAACTCGACCTGGAGCATGTCGCGCGAGACGAACTACGAGCTGTATTTCCCGGCGGTCGCCTATTACGACGGCCAGGGCTTCATGGTGCCGGCCTCGCGCAAGATCGACAGCGCGGTCGAACTCGACGGCAGCAAGGTCTGCGTCCAGAACGGCACCACCACCCAGCTCAACCTCGCCGATTACTTCCGCACCAACAACATGACCTATCAGGAGGTCAAATCCGAGAAGTTCGACGACGTGGTGAAGGCCTACAAGGACGGCCAGTGCGACACCTTCACGGCCGACGTGTCGCAGCTCTACGCGCTGCGCAAGACCTTCGCCAACGCCGGCGACCACGTCATCCTGCCCGACGTCATCTCCAAGGAGCCGCTCGCACCCGTGGTGCGGCAGCGCGACGACGATTGGATGATGATCGTGAAGTGGACGCTGTACGCGATGATCAACGCCGAAGAGCTCGGCATCACCTCGCAGAACATCGACGAAGCCCTCAAGTCGAAGAAGCCGGACGTGATGCGCCTGGTCGGCACCGAGGGCGCATTCGGCGAGGATCTCGGCCTGTCGAAGGACTGGGCCGCCCGCATCGTCCGCCATGTCGGCAATTACGGCGAAGTCTACGACCGCAACGTCGGCAAGCTCGGCATCCCGCGCGGCCTCAACCAGCTCTGGAGCAACGGCGGCATCCAATACGCCCCGCCGATCCGGTAACAAACCGCGCCATCGTCATTCCGGGGCGCGCGCAGCGCGAGCCCGGAATCTCGCGGTTCAGGGCGAGATCTCAAAACAATCTCGGGATTCCGGGTTCGCGAGCTAACGCTCGCGCCCCGGAATGACCACGAAAGCGTCCTGACGAAGGGAAGCTCAATACTTCTTCCACTCCGCCAGTGCTTCGGTGTGGTAGGCGCTGTCGCCGAACAGCTCCTGCAGCACGCGGCCGCGCTTCATGAACAGGCCGATATCGAACTGATCGGTCATGCCCATGCCGCCGTGCATCTGCACACCTTCCTGCACTGCGAGCGTGGTCACCGTACCGGCCTTGGCCTTGGAGACCGCGACCGCGAGGCGCGCCTGCGCCGCGTCGGCATCGACCGCCTGCAGCGCCTTGAGCACGGCGGCGCGCAGGATCTCGATCTCGGTGTAGAGATGTGCGGCGCGGTGCTGCAGCGCCTGGAATTCGCCGATCAGCCTGCCGAACTGCTTGCGCTCCTTGAGATAGCTCACCGTCCGCCCAAACGCCTCGTCGGCGACGCCGAGCATTTCGGCCGCGACGGCAGCGCGGCCGACGTTGAGCACCGCCTCGAGCAGCGCGCCACCGCGATCGACCTCGCCGAGTACCTGATCGGCATTCACCTCGACGTCGTCGAAGCCTATCCGCGCCGCATTGTGCGCGTCGACCATCACGGTACGCTCGATCGCAACGCCCTTGGCCTTCGGGTCGACCAGGAACAGCGTCAGACCGTCGGCCTCGCCGGGCTGGCCGCTGCTCCGCGCCGCGACGATCAAAAGGTCGGCGACGTGGCCGTCGACCACCAGCGCCTTGTCGCCTTTCAGCTTGAAACCGTTGCCCGCGCGCGTCGCGCTCAGGGTGATGCGCGACGGCCGATGCTTGGCGCCTTCGTCCACTGCGAGCGCGGCGATCAGCGAGCCGTCGGCAATCTTCGGCAGGTAGTTCTTCTTCTGCGCGTCCGAGCCGCCGCGGACGAGTGCGGAAGCCGCCAGGATCGCGGTCGACAGCAACGGCGACGGCGTCAGGTTACGGCCGATCTCCTCCATCACCACGCCGGCCTCGACACAGCCGAGCCCGGAGCCGCCGAATTCTTCCGGCACCAGCAGGCCGGCGAGGCCCATCTCGGCAAAACTCTTCCAGAGGTCGCGGGAAAAGCCGGTGGCGTCACGCTCGTCGCGCAGCTTGCGCAGATGAGCGACCGGCGCCTTGTCGCCGATCAGCCCGCGCGCGGAGTCGCGCAGCATGGTTTGTTCTTCGGTGAGGACGAGAGCCATGGGTGAGGTTTCCGATCAGATCAATGATGTTGCAACGATACGAGGACCTCATGGTGAGGAGGCGCGCGCAGCGCGCCGTCTCGAACCATGAGCGCCGCGGCCCCTCATCCTTCGAGACGCGGCCTGACGGCCACTCCTCAGGATGAGGACGCCTACTAAGCCCCCGGCAGATCGAGGATGCGCTTGGCGACGATGCCGAGCATCACTTCGCTGGTGCCGCCTTCGATCGAGTTGGCCTTGGTGCGCAGCCAGGCGCGGGCGCGGGCGCCGTCGTGGCTGCGCACGCTCTCCCACTCCAGCGCGTCGATGCCGCCGGCCGACATCAGGATCTCGTGGCGGCGCTTGTTCAGCTCGGTGCCGTAGTACTTCATCGCCGACGAGAACGCCGGATGCAGTTGCCCGGCCTTGGCGAGATCCACCGCCCGCTCCGCCGCACAGGCGAGCGCCGCCTCGTCGACATCGAACGTGGCGATCTGGCCGCGCAGGATCGGATCGTCGAGCCGCCCCTGCGCGTCGGTGCCGAGCGAATCCGCCGCGACCTGGCCGAGCGGCCGGCCGCCGTCACGGCCGCCCATGCCGGAGATCATTGCGCGCTCGTGCTGCAGCAGATACTTCGCCACATCCCAGCCGCGATTGATGGTGCCGACGACGTGCGACTGCGGCACCCGGACATTGTCGAAGAAGGTCTCGCAGAACGGCGACTTGCCGGAGATCAGCAAAATCGGCTTGGTGGTCACGCCGGGCGACGTCATGTCGAACAGGATGAAGCTGATGCCGTCGTGCTTCTTGGCGGCCGGATCGGTGCGCACCAGGCAGAAGATCCAGTCGGCGTAATTGGCGTAGGACGTCCAGATCTTCGAGCCGTTGATGATGAAGTCGTCGCCGTCCGGCACCGCGCGGGTTTGCAGCGAGGCGAGGTCGGAGCCGGCGTTCGGCTCGGAATAGCCCTGGCACCAGCGGATTTCGCCGCGCGCGATCTTCGGCAGGTGCTCGGCCTTCTGCTGTTCGTTGCCGTATTTCAGCAGCGCCGGCCCAAGCATCCAGATGCCGAACGACGACAGCGGCGGGCGCGCGCCGATCGCGGCCATCTCTTCGCGCAACACCTTGTGCTGGGCGCCGTCGAGCCCGCCGCCGCCGTATTGCGTCGGCCAGTCCGGCACGGTCCAGCCCTTGTCGCGCATCCGCTCGAACCAGACCTTCTGCGCCTCGGAGGCGAATTTGGCGTTGCGGCCGCCCCAGAAATTGTCCTCGTCGCCCTGCATCGGCGTGCGCATCTCGGCGGGGCAATTGGCCTCCAGCCAGGCGCGGGTCTCTGCGCGGAATGTATCGAGATCGGTCATGCGGTTTCCATCCACATTTGCGCCGGCGCGTTGCACGCCGACGATGCATTTATTGGCGGCGACCTTGGCGCGTCACGCGGTGGAATTCAATATCCGTCTCGGGCTGCGGTCTTGCGGCGATGTGCTAGGGAACGAACGCCCGATACCCGAAGAGGACAACCGAGGATGCGCCTGAATTTACTTTCGCCTGGCGAAATGAGCGCCGAACAGCGCGCCATCTACGACGAGTCGATCGCCAGCAAGCGCGGCAGCCCGCCGCCGCCGATGATGGCGTGGCTGGCGAGCCCGGAGATGGCCCGCCACGCGACGCGGCTCGGCGCCTTCCTGCGCTACGACACCTCGCTGCCCCCGGCGCTGTCGGAACTGGCAATCCTGGTCACCGCGCGGCATTGGACCGCGCAGTTCGAATGGTACGCGCACAAGAAGATGGCGCTCGACGGCGGGCTCGACCCTGCCATCATCGACGCGATCCGCGACCGCCGCACCCCATCGTTCGACGATCCGAAGGCGCAGGTGATCTACGATGTCGCCCGCGCCTTGCACGAAGCCAAGGGGCTGCCGCAGCCGCTGTATGACGAGGCGATGCGGCTGCTCGGCGAGCGCGGCTTGGTCGAAGTGATCGGATTGTGCGGCTACTACACTATGGTGTCGATGACGCTCAACGCCTACCAGTTCCCGCTGCCAGACGACGAGACGCCGGAGCTGGCGTGAGACAGTCGTTTCCGCGGCGGCCGAAAGGCTATCGTCGCCCCCGCCGCACCATGATCAGCGCTGCGGCGGCGAGTTGCAGCGCGATGCAGCCGGCGAACGGCAGCGTGTAACTGCCGGAGGCGTCGCGCAGCAGGCCGATGATGCCGGGGCCGAACGCATAGGCGACCTGGTTGATCGCGGTGTTGAGCGCGACCAGGACGCCGAACGACGACGCAGGAAATTCGCGCTGGATGATCAGCGCCGGTAAGGTGATCAGATTGCCGACCGAAAAGCCGAACAGCGCGCAAGCGGCCAGCAGCAGCGCCTCATCGCGGGTGGAGATCAACACGCCCAGCGCCACCGCCTGGCTGGCGAACGACAGCGCCGAGACCAGACGCTGATCGAGACGATCGATCACCACCGACAGCGACACGCGTCCGACCACCGCCATCGCGGTCAGCAGCGACATCGCCAGCGCGGCACGCTCCCGTCCGATCAGCGGATCGAGATAGGCGATCAGGTGGACGATGAAGCCGACTTGCGCGAACAGCACCAGCGAGAACGCGATCGTCGCGGTCAGAAAACCGAGGTCGCGCAACGCGCTGCCGCGGATCGCGCCGGACGACAGCGGCCGCGGCGCGGCGGCGACCGGAGCGGCATTGGCGGGATGCCGCGGCGGCGCAACCACGATCGCGACCAGCGGCATCAGCAATATCACCGCGGCGACTGCCGCCGCAAAGGTCGCCCCGGCGAAGCCGAGCGCGCCGATCAGCGCCACCAGAAGCGGCACGCCCACGATGCCGCCGAAAGAGGCGCCGTTCAGCGCCAGGCTGATCGCCATGCCGCGGCGCCGGTCGAACCACAGGCCGAGCGTGTTGGTGATCGCGCCAAGACTGGTCCCCGCCCAGCCGACCGCCAGCAGCGCATCGACCGCATAGAGCTGCCAGACCGCGTCGATCCGGCCGAGCAGCGCAGTGCCGAGCGCCATCGCGGCGATGCCGCCGAGCAGGCAGGCGCGCGCCCCGATGGTGCGGATCACATCGCCGACGAACGCCACCAGCAGCGCACCGGCGAGATAGAAGAACGTCGTTGCGGTGGCGATCTGCGACGACGGCCAGCCGTGAAGTCGGGCCAGTTCTGCGAGGTACACGCTCTGGCCATAGAAGCCGAGGCCCCAGCCGAAGGTGGCGACGACGAAGCAAACCACGACGATCCGCCAGCCGGGATAGCGGAACGAGGTCTCGTCGGGAGCCGGGGTCGTCACCATCGGCGGCGAGCGTCATTCGTCGCGCGCGACGGCATCGGACTCCCTCCCCTGTCCGGCGTTCGCCGCCGGCCGTGTTGGTGCGCGGTCAGACGCCGCGATCGGACAGTTCGGTGGCGGCCAGGGCCGCACGTCTTCGTATCTTCGACCAGCCGGTGACGGCCAGCACGATCAGGCCGAGCAACACCGGCGGAAACACCGCGAGATTGACGGTCGCCCAGCCGTAGTCGGCCAGCAATTGGCCGGACGCGAACGAGCCCAGCGCCATCAGGCCGAAGATGATGAAATCATTGACCGCCTGGACCTTGGTCCGCTCGTTCGGCTGGTGGGTTTCCAGCACCAGCGCCGAGGCGCCGACGAACGCCAGGTTCCAGCCGACCCCGATCACGAACAGCGTCGCCCAGAAGTGCGGGGCGGTGACGCCGGTGAGGCCGATGCCGGCGCCGAGCGCCTCCAGGACCAGGCCGGCCGCGACCACGCGCGGCGCGCCGAACTTGATGATCAGCGAGCCGGTGACGAAGCTCGGCGCGTACATCGCCACGATGTGCCATTGCAGGCCGAAATTGGAATCGCCGACGCTCAGCCCGCACATCTGCATCGCCAGCGGCGCCGAGGTCATCACCAAATTCATCATCGGATAGGCGATCGCGCCGCACAGCGCCGCTGCGATGAAGCGCGGCTGCCGCACGATCTCCAGCAGCGGGCGGCCGCCGGCGCGTTCGGCCGGCTTCGGCCTCGGCGCATCGACGCCCCACAGCACCGCCATGGCGATCAGCGCGATCGCCGCCTGCACCACATAGGAGAACGCGAACAGATAGGGCTGCCAGACGTCCATGGTCCATTGCACGAGCTGCGGACCGAGCACGCCGGCGAACACCCCGCCGGCCATCACCCACGACACCGCCTTAGGCCGATAGGCCGCGCTGGCGCCGTCGGCGGCGGCAAACCGGTAGGACTGCGACACCGCGGCGTAGAGCCCGCCGATGAACGTCGCGACGCAGAACAGCAGGAACGAGCCGTACAGGATGGCGACGGCGCCGAGCACGCCGGTGAGCGCGCCGCAGCCGGTGCCGATCATGAAGGCGACGCGCCGGCCGTAGACCCGCGCGATCCAACCGGTCGGCAGCGTGCCGGCGGCGAGGCCGAGCACGTACATCGACAGCGGCACGGTGGCGAGCGACATCTGCGGCGCGAGCTGGGCGCCGATGATCGAGCCGGTGGCGAAGATCACCGCGGCGTTGGCGCCGGTCAGCGCCTGCGCCGCGACCAGCCGCACCACATTGGAACGGGCACGGGCATCGTCTTCGACGATGTCGTTGGCCGTCGCATCGACCATCGGCGGGGATTCTCCTCGCGCCGGCCGACACCGGCCGGCGATTGCGCGCGCATCATAGGGCCGGGCCGGGCGCGATCAACCCGCCGCAGCACCGCCGGCCGCATCGGCCCCCGCCGGTTTTGCCCGTACAAACACCAGGATCAGGTTGTTGGCCGGCATCTCGACGATCTCGCTCAGCGTCAGACCGGCGCCGGCAGCCAGGCGTTCCAGATCCGCCACGTCGCGCACGCCCCATTCCGGATTGGCGTCGCGCAGGCTGGTGTCGAACACCGCATTGCTGAGCGCGGTGTGCCTGCCGTCCTGCTTGAACGGCCCGTACAGCACCAGCATCCCGTCGTGGCGCAGCAGCCTGCCGGCGCCGGCCAGCAGCCCTTCGGCGACGCGCCACGGCGCGATGTGCACGACGTTGGCGCAAAACAGCGCCAGCAGCGGCCCGGGTGCGGTTCCCTCCACCGGCGCGACCGACCAGGCGGGATCGGCCAGATCGATCCGCTGCGGCGGCCGCAGATTGGCCAGCGCCGCATCGGCACGCCACGCGGCAATACTCTCCAGATGCCGGTCGTTGAGATCGCTCGGCCACCACACGATCGACGGATGCTCGCGCGCCAGTGCGGCAATATGCTGGCCGGTGCCGCTGCCGGCTTCGAGCACGTCGCCCTGCCGGCCGGCGAGCAGCCGGGCCAGCACGGCGCGGATCGGCGCGTCATTACGATGAAACGCAGCGGCATCGAGCCGGCCGTCGGGCTCGACGCGCCGTCCATCCTTGCCGAACTCCACCACGAACTCCGCCATCGCCACCTGCCGCATCCGCTATCGTGCGAGGTGTACAGACCCGGCTGTTACACGCAAGTCACAGCCGGTCACAATCCGACCACGATTGGGCCTGTTCGCCGCCATCGGCGAATTGACTCGCGAATCCCGGGACTCCTAGATGGAGGCGACGGTTTCCCGAAAGGGGATGAAAAGGGAATACGGTGCGGACGCAGACACTTTCGCGTTCTAGGCCGTAGCTGTTCCCGCAACTGTAAGCGGATCGTCTTTCGTCGGATGCCACTGGGAACCTCGGTCCTGGGAAGGCGACGGAAGATCAACCGCGAGCCAGGAGACCTGCCGTCATTCGTGGTCACACGCGAAGTTGCCGGCCGGGAATTGCAGGCATTGTCTTCACCGCTTCCGAACAAGCCGGTGAGACCTCGTTCGCTGTGACGTGCCACAGACGTCAGCCGAGGTTGATCCCATGCATTCCCGTCCCGCCGCGCCGCGGCCCTGCTCCGCCCTTTCGCGCGCGCTTCTCGCCTCCACGATTCTGGTGCCTTCACTTTCGCTCATCACGCCTGCCACCGCGCAGGACGTGCTGCCGGAGATCGTCGTCAGCGCCACCGCGACCCGCACCTCCAACGCCATCGTCGGAACGTCGAGCACAGTGATCACCGCCGAAGACATCGCTCGTTCACCGGCCCAAACCGTGCAGGACATCATCGCGCAGACGCCCGGTGTGCAGAGCACGTCGCTGTACGGTGGCGTCAACGGCACCGGCTCCTCGGTCGATCTGCGAGGCTTCGGCGCCACCGCAACCTCAAACACGTTGTTCCTGATCAACGGCCGCCGTCTCAACGACCTCGATCTGCAGGGCATCGACTTGTCGAGCCTCCCGCTGCAATCGATCGAGCGTATCGAGATCACTCGCGGCGGCAGCGGTGCGGTGCTGTACGGCGACAATGCTGTCGGCGGCGTCATCAACATCGTCACCAAGACCGGTGCCGGCGGCCCACCCGCAACGTTCCGCGCCGAAGGCGGCGTCGGTTCATTCAACCAGCGCCTCGCTGCGGTGTCGGCGGCTTTCAATTCTGGCCCATGGTCAACGTCGGCCTTCGCCAATCACGTCCGTACCGACGGTTACCGCGCCAACAACGCGCTGGAACAGAACAACGCGCTCGGCGAACTGCGCTACACCACCGCCGATCTCAGCGCCTTCCTCAATATCTCCGGCGACGACCAGCATCTCGGCCTGCCCGGCTCCCGCACCGTCGATCCGTCGATCGGCGTCAACCAGCTCCAGACCGACCGCCGCGGCACCAACACGCCGTTCGACTATGCGGACAAGCAGGGCGCCAACATCACCGCCGGCTTCACCAAATCACTGTGGGACGGTGCCGAACTGATCGTCGACGGCGGCGTTCGCGACAAGCGTCAGCAGGCCGGCTATTTCGGCAGCTTGCCGCTGTTGAGTTCCCGCGCCAGCGCATTCGACGCACATCTACGGACCTGGTCGATCACGCCGCGGCTGAGCATCAAGAACGCGTTCTTCGGCCTGCCGTCGAAGATCCTCACCGGCCTCGACTATTACGACGCGACCTATGATTCCGACCGCGGCCAGTATCGCGGCACGCCGCCGGTTCACGTCTACAACCTGTCTCAGAAGACCCTGGCCGGCTATTGGCAGCAGACCATCGCCGTCCTGCCGACCACCGACTTCTCCTATGGCGGCCGGGTGCAGAGCGTGAAAGTCGAGGCTAGCGACCGACTCAATCCGCTGGCGCCCGGTTATTTCGGCGAAGCGCAGGCGCTGCCGCTGAACAGCACCGAGACCCAGCATGCCCTGCACGTCGGCCTCGAGCATCGCTTCAACGATGTGTTCAGCGTGTTCGCCCGCGCCGCTCGTGCGTTCCGCACCCCGAATGTCGACGAACGTGTCGCCTCCGGACCGTCCTACGACGCGTTCTTCAATCCGATCCCAGGCACCTTCGCGCTCAAGACCCAGACCTCGGTGGATGTCGAAGGCGGCTTCCGCATCAAGTCAGGTCCGTTCGAGATGCAGACGAGCGTCTACAACATGGATCTGACCAACGAGATCCGCTACGATCCCGTCAACTTCTACAACACCAATCTCGATCCGACCCGCCGTTATGGCGGCGAAACCAGCTCTTCGCTCCGCATCAGCGACTCGCTGTTGCTGCGCAGCGGCGCGGCCTACACCCGCGCGACCTTTCGCGAAGGGCCGTTCTCCGGCAACGACGTGCCGCTGGTGTCGCGCTATACGGCAAATGCCGGCGTGACCTGGAACATCTGGCAGAAATACGTCGTGTTCGATGCCACTGCGCGGGCCTGGAGCAGTCGCTTCATGGACAGCGACAATGCCAACAGCCAGGTCAAGATCCCGGCCAACGGCACCGTCGACGTCAAGCTGAGCGGCGAGATCGACCATTTCTTCTGGTCGCTGAGCGTGATCAACCTGTTCAACGCGCAATACTACGACTATGCGGTGGCCAGCACCTTCACGCCCGGCCGCTACGGCGCCTATCCGCTGCCCGGCCGGACCTATCTGGCCAAGGCGGGTGTGACTTTCTGATCGCACGGCGGCGTTCCACGCCGCTCACACGCGAAACCAATGTCGAAGAGCCTCCGTTCGCCGAAAGGCTGTTCGGAGGCTTTTTTCGTGCTATCACGCCGCCTCCCGATTGGACTGCAATTGAACTGGAAGAATGACGAACGACGACGATCACAAAGTCGGCGGCGTCGCTGAAAGCGACGGCGCAAAGACCGAACGCGAGGCCGCAGCCAAAGCGGTCCTCGACAATATGGCACGCCTGCGCGCCCTGCGGCTCGCACGCGAAGCCGCGATGCCGCAATCCGCGACATCGGGCAAGACCCAGCGCGCCAGGACGACGGCCTCGACCACCAAGCGAGGCGCCAAGAAGGCCGAGGACGACAAGCCGCGGCCGCTGTCGGAGTGGCTGGCCGACCAGCAGAGCTCGGGCCGGCGGACCTGATCCGAGGCCGGGCCCGCGCCCGGCCCGAGGGCGATGCGAAAATCGCGTGCGAGCTCTGACGAATCCGCTCTGGTCTCGGCGCTGCAATCGCAGTTGAAATAAGAGGACAGTAACGCTGGTTGCGTGTGCGCTCCGTCCCACCCGCGCCGGCCATCACGGAACCGAGCCCCAATGATCGGCTTCCTCCGCAAGCGACGCAAGTCCGCCGCTCCGGGCCGGGACAAGAGCTCCGGCCGCGGCGGCGAAGCCGACCCGGCGAAGCCGGAGCAGCAGCCCAAGCCGGATCAGCAGAAGCCGGCTGCGGCCGTGGAAGACGACCCTTACGAAAGCGGGGACATCTGCGCGCCGGCTCGCGATCGCGACGACTACACCAAGGATCTCTAGCGTTCGATTTCGGCGCGTTGTCTTCACGAGAGCCGTTCCCACCCGGCGGGAAGGCCGGCTGCGCCACCGCGCAGCGGATCTCGGCGCGATGCCTGGCGAACTCCGAGCGCGGTGAGAGACGGGCGCGGTGATATGCCCCCCCCCGTCGGACAACAGCACGCGCAGCCGCAACGTCGCCATCGTTGTTATCGCCCGAGCCTGCTACTCGACGATCGCCCGTCAGCGATTAGTCCGCTTCATGAAATATGCGCGGCTACGCGCAGCCACGCTGCTCCGTCGCGGCGCAATTCAATTGAACCGCAGCGGTTGTCGTGAGACCGTAAGCAGGATCGTACCGACAACAACAAGACCGGGCGATCGATCTGCCGGCCCGCACCGCAGAGTGCGGCTTTCAACGAGAGGAAACGCATTTGTCCATCCGCACCT